>NZ_JAAVTO010000028.1 GCF_013185065.1 Adlercreutzia sp. ZJ473
GGCCGCCTCGATGACCGCCTTGCCCGCGACCTCGGCCACGGGCTCGGCCGCCGCCGCCGTCGCGGCCGCAGCCGCCGCGGCTTCCGCCGCCTCCTTCTCGGCCGCCTTGCGGGCCGCGCGCTCGCGGTCGTAGCGCGCCTTGCGCTCGGCGAAGCTCTCGGCCTTCTCGGCAGCCTCGGCCGCCGTCTTCTTGGCCGCGTCAGCCGTCTTCTTCGTCTTGGCCGCCGCGTTGTCGATCACGTCGAGCGGGTTCTTGAACGGGGCGTCGGCGTCCTTGTCGAACACCTCGGCCTTGAGCGTGCCGCTCATCTCCTCCTGCGCCTTGCGGAACTTCGCGATGGCCTGGCCGGCGGTCTTCGCCATGGCAGGCAGCTTGTCAGGTCCGAAGATCAGAAACCCGAACAGCAGGATGAGGAAGAGCTCGAATCCTCCGATGCCAAACAACTTGGGAGTCCTTTCACGATCGCTAGAGCGACAGCACGGTGAGGGCCATGGTGGGGATGCCCAGCGCCAGGACGAGGATCACGCACACCACCACCGTGAAGATCTTCTTGGTGCGCGCCGCGCGCTCGCGCTGCTGCTCGGCGCGGCGCTCGCGCTCCTCGGCAGCCTTCACGCGCGCGGCCCTCTGCTCGCGCGTGAGCTTGCTGCGCGACTTGCCCTGATGCTTTTTCGACTGTGCCATTTCGCCTTGCCTTCGACGCTTTCTCTTCTCGCAGGCGCAACGCGGACGGGCTCGTCCGCGGCGCGCGGCCTATTATGCCTTAACTAGACGCGCAACTTCGTGCGAATCTCGATCACGCGGGCAATGTTCTTCGCAACCTCCACGTCCACGTGCCAGTGGTTCTTCTCGTAGAGCATCTTGCCGTCCACCATGGTCATGAGGACGTCCGAGGCCGAGCAGGTGTTGACCACCGCCGAGACGGGGTTCGCGCCCGCCGACTGGTGCGAGCTCGACAGGTCGACCGCGATGAGGTCGGCGCACTTGCCGATGTCGAGCGAGCCGATCTTGTCCTCGAGCCCCAGCGCGCGGGCGCCGCCCATGGTGGCGAGCTCGAGCATGGTGGTGGAGTCGAGGAAGCGGCGCGTGTCGAGCGCGCGCTGGATGAGCATGCCCACGCGCATCTCGGAGAGCATGTCGGTCGACTCGGTGGCGGCGGGGGAGTCGGTGCCGAGGCCGGTGCGCAGGCCCGCGCGCAGAAACGCGCCGAGCGGCGCCACGCCCATGCCGAGCTGCGCGTTCGCGCGCGGGCAGGTGCAGACGGCCACGTCGTACTCGCGCAGCTTCTTGATGTCCTCCTCGTCGACGTGCACGGCGTGCACCAGAAGCACGTTGGGTGACTCGAACGCGCCCCAGTTCAGCGCGTAGCGCACCGGGGTCACGCCCGTGGGCATCCACGGCGGGATCTCCACGTAGCCGCGCTTGGCCTCGTCCATGGTGTGCACCGAGAACATCGAGGAGCCGTACTTCACGAAGTTGAACTCCTCGCGGCTGCCCGCCAGGCGCATGGCCACCGGCAGGCCCTCCTTGCAGGCGAACTCCGACACGAGCCCGAACACCGACGGGTGCGTGGCGTACACGGCCGCCGGGGCGATGCCGACGGTGACGCGGTCGGGATCGACCTCCTCGCGCCAGTGCATGATGTCCTTCTCGGCCGAGCGCATGGCGAAGCTCACGCGCTGCTTGTCCATCACGCCCACCTCGCGGTACATCACGCCGCGCAGGCCGAGCTTCTGGGTGGCCGTGCACGCCGCGCCCGTGGAGGTGATGTCGGCGATGGTGGTGATGCCGCTTGCCAGCGCGTCGAGGCCGCCGAGGACGGCGGAGTCGTACCAGTCGGCCGCCTCGAGGCGACCCGAGCGCTCGATGACCGACAGGATCCACGAGGCGTAGGGCATGTCGGCCACCATGCCGCGCAGCACCGACTTCTCGAGGCGCGTGTGCAGGTCGACCAGCCCCGGCATGACGGCCGCGAGCCCGTAGTCGACCACCTCCTCCTCGGGGTAGCGCAGGCGCAGCATCTCGACCTTGCCGACGTCGAGGATCTTGCCGTCGCGCACGAGCACGGCGCCGCCCGTGATGGGATCAGACGTTATGGGAAATACGTATTGTGCGCAAATAAGCATGGGCACCTTCTTCGTGTCCGCGAAACTGGATCAGACTCGTATCATAGCACTGGGCGGCGAACCCGCCTCGCCGCCCGCGACCAAACACACACTCTTTGCGGTTGAAGGCGGGGCGCGGCGCCTGCGCGCGGCGGGCGCGGGGGCGCGCCTGCGGGGTGCGAGGCTCCCGGGGTGCGGCGCCTTCCCTTCCCTACCGCTGGGTGCCGTCGCCGAAGAGGAGCTCGCGCTCCGGGCCGGACAGGGCGTTGCGCGCCTGCTCGCGCAGGTTGTTCATGGCGCTCAGGAACTGGCGGTACATCACTACCACGAGGTAGCGGCCGCGCGGCGTGAGGGTGAGCTCGTCGGGCGTGTCGGTGGCGAACGCGCGGTTCGCGCGCATGAACGCGAGCTCGACGGGCAGGCCGCGCTCGATGCTCACGCCGAACTCGCGCGCGAAGGCGCGCTTGTCGAGGCGCAGCTTGTAGAGGTTCACCAGGAAGCAGTAGCGCATGAGGTCGCGCTCGGACATGTCGCTTCGGCCCATGAGCGACATCCGCCCGCTCTCGATGGCCTCGTTGTACTCCTTGATGCTGAACGTGTTCACGTAGAGGCTGCGGTTCAGGTACGTGATGGAGCCGCTCCCGATGGCGGGGTACTGGTCGTAGAACGTCTGGAACTCGTCGATCTGCGGCGCGCCGTCGCGCGTCGCCTCGTCGGCGCCGTTGCGCGTGAAGGTCCACAGCGTCGTGCGGTGGAACAGCGGGTCGTCCCCGCCCGCGAGCACGCCGTCGAGGATCTGGTAGTAGCGGTACTCGCGCGGGTAGTCCATCTTGCCCAAGGTGCGCGTCATCTTGCTCATGGTGCCGTGCGACACGTACAGCGGCGAGAACGTGGTCTGGCGCGCGCCGCACGTGGCGACCTTCTCCAAGTCGTCGAAGAGGATCTCCTCGGTCTGGCTCGGGAAGTTGAAGATCATGTCGACGTTCAGCGAGTCGAAGTACGGGAGCGCGCCCGTGATGCGCTCGTAGATCTCCGCGCCGCTGCCGTACTTGTCGTAGCGGTCCATCTGCTTCAAGAGGTCGTCGTTGAAGCTCTGCACGCCCACGGAGAGGCGCTGCACGCGCCCCTTGAGCGCGTCGAGGTAGGGCTGCACCAGGTGGTTCGGGTTCGTCTCGGACGCCACCTCCCTGATGTCCCAGATGTCGCGGGCCAAGTCGAGCGTCTCGCACAGCTCGTCGAGCATGATGGTGGGCGTGCCGCCGCCCATGTAGATGCTCTCGATGTCGTACCCCAGGTCGCGCACCATGAGCATCTCCTTGCGCATGTTGGCGAAGTAGGGCCGCGCCACGTCCTCGCGGAAGGCGTAGCGGTTGAAGCTGCAGTACGGGCACAGGCGCTGGCAGAACGGCACGTGCATGTAGAGCATGTACTTGCGGCCCGGCTCGGGCGCGGGCATCATCGCCTCGTCGGTGGGCTTCAGCGCCAGCTCGCAGCGGGCGAGCTGCTTGACAACGGTGGTGAGCATGCGCTCGGACAGCATGGGTACTCCTTAACGTGCGAAGGAAGGGCGAATAATCCAATCGGCTATGGTACCGCTTCTTCGCGGCGATGCGCGCGCGAAAACGGATATGAAAACAGATATACTAGACGCGTTTGATACGAGACGCCAGACGCGTCTCGACGGTCCCATCGCGATTCCGGGGAGAACACACCTTGAGCATCGACACCGCAACGGGCGAGGAAGCGCCCGCCGAGCTTTCATCCGAGCGCGTGAAGAGCATCTTCTCGCAGATCGCCAGGAAATACGAGCGGTTCAACGCCGTCTCGAGCTTCGGCGCCTACCGCCTGTGGCTCTCCGGCATGATGCGCCAGGCGCCCATCAGCGCGGCTGACGAGGTGCTCGACATCGCGGGCGGCACGGGCGACGTCACCTTCGCGGTGGCGCGCGCGAAGCGGCCCGCGCACATCCAGTGCACCGACCTGGTGCCCGAGATGCTCGACGTGGCGCGCATGCACCACGAGGCGGGCGCCGCGAACGGCGTGCCCGTCGACTTCGAGGTGGTCGACGCGCAGGACATCCCCTACCCCGACGCGAGCTTCGACGTGGTCACCATGGCCTACGGCATCCGCAACATGCCCGACCGCCCGCGCGCGCTCTCCGAGATGCACCGCGTGCTGCGCCCCGGCGGCGCGCTCGTGTGCCTCGAGTTCTCCACGCCGCCGAACCGGGCGTGGCGCGCGCTCTACGGCTTCTACCTGAAGCACCTCATCCCGTTCTGGGGCGGGCTCATCACCGGCGACAAGGACGGATTCGTGTATCTGGCGAAGTCGATCCGCGCCTTCCCCGACCAGCAGGGCCTCGCCGCCCTCATGGAGGAGGCGGGCTTTCGCGACGTCACCTGGAAGAACTACACGGGCGGCATAGCCGCCGTCCACGTGGCCCGCAAGCCGGAGTAGCGCGCCGGCAGGCCGGCGCCTCGGAGCGGGGCGGAAGGGCGGGCCGACGCCCAAAGGCGGGGCGGAAGGGCGGGGCGCAGAGGCGCTTTTATGCGCGCGGGCAGGAATGGCGGGACGCAGCCCGACGCCTTTGCCGCCTTACCTCCAGGCGCGGTCCTTCTCGGGGTAGAAGACCCAGGCGGCGACGTAGGAGGCGACGAGGCAGACCATCACCAGGCAGATGGTGACGCCGAAGCCGAAGGCGTCGTTGGTGAACCCCCACAGCGCGCTGGCCAGGCCGATGCCCACGTCGTTCATCAGCAGGAACAGCGCGTTGGTGGCGCCCCAGCGCTCGGGCGGGGTGTTCTTCACCGCAACCGCCTGGTTGAGCGGCAGGCTGATGCCGAGGCAGAGCCCGTAGAAGACGCCCGCCAGGTAGAACACGTAGTCGCTCGCCGGCCCGAAGTAGAGCATCACGCACGTGACCAGGCCGCACGCCACCGCCACCGTGAACGTCTTGATGGGCGCCACGCGGTCCATGAACGACTTCGACTTCAGGCGCACGGCGATCATGCTGATGGCCGAGATGGTGTAGAACAAGCTCGCGTTCGCCACGCCGATCTGCGTGCCGTAGAGGCCCACGAAGAAGATGCCGAAGCCGAAGGTGGGGCACATGATGGTCATGGGGATGGCGCCGGGAAGCGCGCGCGGCTCGAAGAAGGACGGCGCCTTCGCGGGCTTCGCAGCCGGAGCCTTCGCGGGCTGGCCCTTCGCGTCCGCGGCCTGCGGCTCCGCGTTTGCGGCCCGTGATTCCGCTGCCGCGGCCTGCGCCTTCGCGCGCTCCCAGCGCTCGCGGAACGCCGAGGTCTCGGGCAGCGCGAGCGGCTTGCGCTCGTAGCGCGTGAAGAACGAAACCGCCAGCCCGGCGACTGCCACCAGCGACAGACCCGCGTACAGGTTCGACGCGGGGTCGGTCCCCGCGAGGAAGAGCGCGAGCGCCGGCCCGACCGACATGGCGAGCGCCTGCCCGAGCCCGTAGTAGCCGATGCCCTCGCCCAGGCGCGCCCGCGGCAGCACGTCGGCCGCGGCCGTCGACGCAGCCGTGGTGGCCATGGCGAAGCCCACGCCCTGCAGCACGCGGCTCGCGGCGTAGAGCGCCACGCCCTGCCCCGCGAGCGGCACGACCGTGCCCGCCAAAAGGACGACCGCGCCCGCGATCATGACGAGCGAACACTTCCCGGCGTCGATGATCGGCCCGATGACCAGGCGCGCGACCGCCGCCGAGGCCGAGAACACCAGCGCGAGCACGCCCGCGAGCGACGCGCCGTAGCCCACGCGCGAGAGGAACACCGACGTGCCCGCGTTCAGCCCCTGCCCCATCACGAAGCAGCAGAACGTCAGCAGCACGATGAGCACGAACACGGCCGTCCACAGCCGCGGCTGGGCAGCCGCCCTCCCGGCGGACGCAGCGGACGCGCGCGCCACCTCGCCCTCGATCGCCTCGTCGTCGGACGCGACGTGCGCAGAATCCGCCATAACCCCGTTCTCCCTCGTCAAAGCCCGAGCGCGCGGCTCCTCGCCGCTGCGCCCGCAAAACACCGTCGCCTCTTAGTGTAGCGGTTTTGGCTGCGCCGCGCGCTAGATCGTATACAATCTAGCGCAGCGCCCTCGCGCGCCCCGAGCGCCGCCGAGCGCCCCGGGCGTGCCGGGCGGACGTGCGCGCCCGTGTGCGCCTGCGCGTCGCTGGGCACCCGCGCGTGCCCGCGCGCATTGCGCACCCGTGCGCCGCCGGGCGGCATCCGAGCATCATCCGAAGGAGTTTGACCCATGGAGCGAATCGCCAGCTTTTCCGTTGACCACACCGTGCTCGAGCCGGGCGTGTACGTGTCGCGCAGCGACGCGGACGCCGCCACCGGCTGCGTGACCACCACGTTCGACCTGCGCATGACCGCGCCGAACCGCGAGCCGGTGATGGACACCGCCGCCGTGCACGCGCTCGAGCACCTCGGCGCCACCTTCCTGCGCAACGACGCCGAATGGGCCGACCGCGTGGTCTACTTCGGGCCCATGGGCTGCCGCACGGGCTTCTACCTGGTGGTGTTCGGCGCGTGCGAGCCCGCTGACGTCGCCGGCTTGGTGCTGCGCCTGTTCACGTTCGCGCGCGACTTCGAGGGCGAGATCCCCGGCGCGCGCCCCGAGGAGTGCGGCAACTACCACGACTCCGACCTCGCGCAGGCGAAGTGGTGGGCGCGCCGCTACGTGGCCGAGACGCTCGAGGTGCTCGACGAGGCGCACACCGCCTACCCCGCGCTGCTCGACTAGCGCAGAAGGCGGATGCGGCAGGCGCGGCAGGCAGAAGGATGGTCGAGCGCGGGCGAGGGCGCAGGTGCGCATGGCACGCCCTTGCGCCCGGACGCGGAAGGAGAACGGCATGACGGTGAAGGTCGGGGTCATCGGCGCCATGGACGTCGAGGTGGAGGCCTTGTGCCGCGCGCTCGGTGACGCGCGCGTCACCACCTGCGCGAACATGGACTTCCACGAGGGGGTCGTCGGGAGCACGCCCGCCGTGGTGGTGCGGTGCAACGTGGGGATGGTGAACGCCGCCGCGTGCGCGCAGGTGCTCATCGGCCGCTTCGGCGTCACGCACGTGGTGAACACCGGCGTGGCCGGCTCGCTCGACGCGGCGATCGACATCGGCGACGTGGTGGTGGCGACCGACGCCGTGAACCACCTGATGGACGTCTGCAACCTCGGGTACGCGCCCGGGCAGACGCCGGGGCTTGACGCGCTCGCGTTCCCCTGCGACGCGCGCCTGCGCGAGCGGCTCGCCGACGCGGTGCGCGCGACGTGCCGCGTCGGCGTGCACGAGGGGCGCGTGGCCTCCGGCGACCGCTTCGTGCGCGACGCCGAGGAGAAGGCCCGCATCCGCGCCGCGTTCGACGCCGCGTGCTGCGAGATGGAGGGCGCCGCCATCGCGCAGGCGTGCTGGCTGGGCGGCGTGCCCTGCGGCATCGTGCGCGCCATATCCGACAAGGCCGACGGGTCGGACGCCGTGGACTACCCCGTCTTCGAGGCGCGCGCCGCCGCCGACTGCGCCGCCATCGTGCGGCAGCTGCTCGAGAGCTGGGAGTAGCGGCCCACGCGGCACGAGCGCGCGTGCCGCGAAGCCCCGAGGCCCCGAAGCACGCCCTGGGCCGGGACGGCCCGCGGCGCGCTAGTACGGCTCGTCGAGGTCGGCGTGGGCCCGGGCGTCGGCGTCAAGCCCGAAGAACTTGCCCGCGCGGAAGCGGTCGAGCGCCACGAGCGCGATCATGCCCGCGTTGTCGCCGCACGAGTGCAGAGGCGGCATGACCAGCCGCACCCGCATCTTCGCGCACAGCTCCTCGTAGGCCGCGCGCAGCACGGGGTTGGCCGCCACGCCGCCGCCGAGGCAGAACGTGCGCGCGCCCGTCTCCTCGAGCGCCCGCCGCGCCTTCGCCACCTGCACGTCGACGACCGCCTGCTGGAAGCTCGCGCAGACGTCGGGCACGTTGAGAGAGCGCCCGGCTGCGCGCTCTTGGTTGACGTAGGTGACGACCGCGGTCTTGAGGCCCGAGAGCGAGAAGCGCAGGTCGCCCGAGTGCATCATGGCGCGCGGGAACGCGATGGCGTCCGGGTCGCCGTCCTTCGCGTAGCGCGAGATCACGGGGCCGCCGGGATATCCCAGCCCGAGCGCCTTCGCCACCTTGTCGAACGCCTCGCCCACCGCGTCGTCGATGGTGGCGCCGAGCGTGACGTAGTCGCCCCAGCCGCGCATGTGCACGAGCAGGGTGTTGCCGCCCGACACGAGCGACACCACCGCAGGCGGCGCGAAGTCAGGCGCGCCCACCTTGTTCGCGTAGAGGTGGCCCTCGAGGTGGTGCACGCCGACGAAGGGCACGCCAGCCGCCCACGCCGCGCCCTTCGCGAACGCCACGCCCACCACGAGCGCGCCCACGAGCCCCGGCGCGTAGGTGACCGCCACGGCGTCGAGGTCGCGCCAGCGCAGGCTGCCCGGCGCGCCGCCGAGGCGGGCGGCCGCCACGTCGAGGCACTCGTCGCACACGCCGCAGACGGCCTCGATGTGCTTGCGGCTCGCGATCTCGGGCACCACGCCGCCGAAACGCGCATGGAAGTCGATCTGCGAGGCCACCACGTCGGAGAGCAGCGCGCCGTCCCCGTTGACGACGGCGGCGGCCGTCTCGTCGCAGGAGGACTCGATGGCGAGGATGAGCGGGCGGGCGGGCTCGGAAGCCGCGCGCGCGCCTGCGCCTGCGGCGCTTCCGGCCTCCGCGCCTGCGCTGCCCGCGCCCGCGTCCCTGCACGCGGCGTCCCCGTCGTCGAAGCGCTGCAGCTCCATGCCCGCGACGTCCTTGCGCGCGGCGGGCAGCGCCTCCGCCTTCATGATGAGGGCGTCCTCGCCGTCGGAGTAGTAGCGCGGGCGCACGCCGAGGCTTTCGTAGCCGAGCGCCGCGTAGAGCGCCTGCGCGCCCGCGTTCGCTGCGCGCACCTCGAGCGAGCTCGTGCGTGCGCCCAAGTTGCGCGCGTCGGCGGCCACGCGCGCGACGAGCTCGGCGGCGATGCCGCGGCGGCGGTGCTCGGGCGCGGTTCCCACCTTGAGGATCTGCACGTCGCCGTCGACCACCCAGCCGCCCGCATAGCCCACGAGCGGCGCGTCAGGCGGAAGCGGCATGGCGGGGTCGGCCGCGAAGGCCGCCCACCACACGCGGTCGGCGCGGCCCAGCTCGTCGGCCACGAGCGCCTCGCTCCACGCGTCAGACCCCATGATGCGCGCCTCGAGCGCCGCCACGTCAGCCACGTGCGCCGCGTCGAGCGGCTTGCAGGCGATGCCCTCGCCGTTCGCGCGCGCGTTGGCGATGGCCGTGTCGTTCATGGTGACGTGCTTGCTGCCGCGCGCGCCGGCGAGCGCCTGGTCTGCGCGCGCGAGACGCGCGCGCTCAGCCTCCTCGGCGTCCGACAGGCGCGTGTACACCGGCAGCGCGAACGCCGGGTCGTGCCGGCGCGCGTCGAGGGGGTCCGCCTCGCCGGCGCGCCACGCCGCCTGCAGCGCCAGCAGCAGGCCCGCGCCCGTCGGCGTCCACTGGTCCTCGGGCAGCAGCGCGCCGCACGCCGAGAACAGATCGGCGTACTTCTTGAGCGCGTCCCCCGTGATGAGCAGCTGGTCTGCAGCGTCGGGAGCCGTTGAGAGTTCGGGGCTGCTCACCAAGCGAGTTCCGCACGAGCCGGAAGCGCCGGCGGCGCTTCCGAGCGAGCCAGGACTGTCCGAGCGACTGAGCTGCCCCGGGCCCTCGACGGCGGTGGGAGCGACAGCGCCCTCGACGGCGCCCGCGGCAGCGTACTCCTGCGCGCACAGCTCCGCCTTCACCACGCGATCCTCGCCAAGGCGCACCACACCCGCGTCGCTCACGTCGAACTCGACCGGGTACACCTCCTTGCGCATGGCGTCAGCCGCCACGAGCAGGTGCCCGCGCACGCCCGCGCCCCACGCGCCCCACGCCACCGCGTCGAGCGTCGAGACGCCCACGAGGCCCACCTCGAGCGCGCTCGCGATGCCCTTGGCCGTGGCCATGGCGATGCGCACGCCCGTGAACGAGCCCGGGCCGCGCCCCACCGCCACGCACGCGATGTCTCCGCGCGCCACGCCCGCGTCCCGAAGCAGCGCGTCGATGCGCGGCAGAAGCTGCGTGTTCGACGCGCGCCGCGCCGCCACCTCGGCAGCCGCGACGAGCGCGACCGAGCGCGCGGCCGCGTCAAGCGCGCCCACGCCGATGGAGATCACCTCGTTGGCCGTGTCAAACGCCAACACGTATTGTGCCTGCACTTTCGCAAACCTCCGTAAAGCACGTCTCGCACGGGCGCCGCCTTGCTTGCCGAAGCGGCGCCATGATATACTGAGCTACGCCAGCAAAGCCCGCGTTTGGTTAACGGAGTACGGGCGGCGCGGTGTTTTCGAACTAAGGGGTCGGTTGCAGCCGGCCCCTTCCGCTTCTCCCGCTCACCATCCGATCACTTATTTTTCCGTCGTTCGAGCAACAGAGGCAGCAGCGAAGCAAGCGCCGCAACCCATGCCGGTAACCCGTAGAGCACGAAGTTCAGAATTTCTCTCAGCATAAGGCGACTCCTCTCTCGAGAGGCACCGCCCGTGTCGGACTTTGCTGGCGTTGTGCATTCTAGCAGATGCGGCGAAGGGGCCGCTTGGGTCAGCGGGCGCTCCCCGCCGTCTTCGAGAGGCGCGACCGCGAGTCGCTCGCCCACACGAACAGCAGCTGGCGCGCGCGGGCGCCGCAGGAGTGCGCGCGCACGATGCGCTGGCCCGCCGCGTCGACGGCTATGGTGATCTCGAGGTAGTCGCAGGGCAGCTCGTCGGGGAACTTCTCGGCCCACTCCACGAACGTCGCGCCGTCGGAGTCGCCGTCGATGAGCGCGTAGTAGTCGATGTCCTCGAGCTCGCTCGCGTCGTCGAGGCGGTACAGGTCGAGGTGGTGCAGCGGGATGCGCCCCTCGTCGTAGGTGAGCAGGATGTTGAAGGTGGGGCTGGTCACCGGGGAGGTGACGCCGAGCGCCGCCGCCACGCCCTGCACGAACTGCGTCTTGCCCGCGCCGAGGTCGCCGTTCAGCACCACCACGTCACCCTCGTGCAGAAACGGCGCGAGGGTGGAGGCCAGCTGCTTGGTCGCCTCAGCCGAGCTGGTCTTGCGCAGATATGTGAGTCCACTCGCCATGTCATCATCATACGCCAAAGCGCGACGGCACGCAGGCTCGCGGTGCCCACCGCATGGGAAAATGCGCGAACTTACGCCTTCGCCGCCTTCCCCTCCGCCTTCTTCGCCTTCTTCGTGCCGTGGCAGGCGTACATCACCACGCCCACGAGCACGCCGCCCACGATGTTGCCGAGCGTGACGGGGACGAGGTTCGCCGTGACGAACGTGCCGAAGTCGAGCACGGCGGTGTTGATGCCCGCGTCGACGATCATCTGCGTGTAGGCGGGGTTCAGGTACGCGAAGATGCCCGCCGGGATGTAGTACATGTTGGCCACGCAGTGCTCGAAGCCCGCCAGCACGAACCCCATGACGGGAACGTAGAGCCCCATCATGCGCCCCGCCGCGTCCTGGGCGGCGTTGCCCAAATACACCGCGATGCACACCATGAGGTTGCAGAAGATGCCGAGCACGAACGCGTTGCCCCACGGCAGCGCGTCCTTGCTCGCCGCCACCTTCGCCGTGTAGACCGCCAGATCGCCGCCGCCGATGTTGAGCTGCCCGAAGAACGCCATGAGCGCCGCGAGCGCCACCGCGCCCACGAGGTTGCCCACGTACACGACCGCCCAGTTGCGCGCGAGGCGCCCCCAGCTGATCCGCCCGTCGAGCGCCGCCGTCACCATGAGGGCGTTGCCCGTGAACAGCTCGGTGCCCAAAAGCACCACCATGATGAGCCCCATGGGGAAGATGAGCCCCGACACCAGGCGCACGAGGCCCGCGTTGTCGAGCGCATGCGCCGCCGTGGAGGAGGTGACCGCGCCCAGCCCGATGAGCAGGCCCGCGGCCACGCCCAGCACGAACAGGCGCCACGCGGGAGAGGCCGCCTTGCCGACCGAGGCGCTCATGTAGTTGTCAGTGATCTCAGTGGGGGTGAACAGGGGCATGGCTATCCTTCCGCGATCTTTTCCGCTGCTTGCACGACATGCGCCATGGTGACGCTCGTGGTCACCGAGCCGAGGCCGCCCGGCACGGGCGTGATGGAGCCCGCATCTCCGAGCACGGACCCTGCGGCGTCGAAGTCGACGTCGCCGCACAGGGCGCCCTGCGCGTCGAAGTTGATGCCCACGTCGAGCACCGTCTGGCCGGGTCTGAAGTACGCCGCGCCGAACGCGCGCGGGCGCCCCGTGGCGCAGATCACGACGTCGGCCAGGCGCGTGAGGGACTCGAGGTCCTCGGTCTTCGAGTGGCACAGCGTCACGCTCGCGTTGCGGCCGAGCAGCATCATGGCCACCGGCCGGCCGATGACGAGGCTGCGCCCCACCACCACCACGTGCTTGCCCTCCACGGGGACGCCGTAGTGGTCGAGCACCTCGAGGCACGCCTGCGCCGTGGCGGGCGGAAAGCCCTGCGGAGCTCCGGCGAACACGCCCGCGAGCGACAAGCTCGTGATCCCGTCGACGTCCTTCGCGGGAAGCAGCAGGTCGCAGGCGCGCGCCTCGTCGATGTGCGGCGGAAGCGGGCGGAACATGAGGCAGCCGTGGACGGAGGCGTCGGCGTTCACGGCCTCGATGGCGCGCGCGAGCTCGTCGAAGGGCGCGTCGGCGGCCAGCGCGAGCGAGCGCACGCCGATGCCGAGACCCGCGGCGCGCCTGGCGGCCGTGCGCTCGTAGGAGAGGTCGTCGGGACGCTCTCCCATGCGCACGACGGCGAGCGTGGGGGTGATGCCGCGCGCGGCAAGCGATGCCACGCGCGGCGTCAGATCATCCTCCAGGGAATCTACGACCTCCCTGCCGGCAAGCAACCTCACCATCAAACCCCCTCTTTTCCGCCATCTCAGAAGATCGGTCTATCTTAGATGATAAGCGAGGACAATGCGACGGCAGTATGCCCGTCGGCTCGCCAAACCCCGCGAAGCTCCATGATCTCCGACATGCGGCAAGAGCCCCGAACAGCAGAGCGTGAAGGCGAGAGGCGGCAAGGCGCGAGGCCGCCCACCCCTTCCGCGCACACGGCGAAGCCTCAGCCCCGCTCGCATCCCTGCCTGGCAACTGCGGCCATGAGCTTGATGCGATTCACCTGGTTCACGCCGCTCGTGCCTGGGTCGAACTCCACGGTGGCTATGTTCGCGCCCGAGCCGTAACGGCGAAGGCGGCGCAGGACCCCGCGCCCGACCACGTGCCCCGAAAGGCAGCCGAACACGCTCGCGTAGACGATGTCGGTGACGCCCTCGTCGACGAGAATGCTCATCCAACCCGCAAAAGACCAGCCCAGGCCATGGGTGAGCAGCTCGGGAACGAAGCGCAGCCCCGCGCTTCTCACCCGCTCGTAGGTTACGGCGTGCGGAATGACGCGCAGCCCCTCGCTCGCGCACGCACACAGGCCATCCACCTCCTCGAGGAACGTCCCCTCTGCGCCTTGGGCGTGCAGGGCATAGCTTACCAGGCCTGACAGGTACGGAGCCACCACTTCGCAGCCCTCCTCCTCGAGCACCTGAAGCAAGCCCCCGTTGACGGACGGGCAGAACAGCGCCGCCGCCGTCCCCGCAACGCCGACGCGCGGCTTGGAGAGGCGGGCCGTCGGCAGAAGCCGCGCCGCCTCGTCGTCGAGACTGCGCATGAAGCTCCTCGCGTCGAACGGCTCTCCCGAACGCAGCATCTCCAAAACCCTGCCGCGCCAGCTCTCGGAAAGCGCGTCGAAATAGGGCACCTGCGGCCCCTCCAAGTGGGGGCGCATGCGCAGCCGAAGCTGAAGCAGCAGGTCACCCGCCATGAGGGCATGCGCAAGGCAGCGCTGCTCAGCAGAGGAGGCGCCGCGGAGGAACTCGTTGAAGTCATGCAGCGTGACCCCTGCTAACCCCGCTTCGCGCAAGCCGCGCTCCACGAAGAAGGGGATGTCCTTGCAGCGGCATCCCGGGCACAGCATCGGCACGCACACGTCAGCCGACTCGCCGGGGATGCCCGCGCCCGCTTGCGCCTGCACGGCGCGATGAGCCTGCGCCACGGCCACGACAGCCGTGAAGCACGCGTCGTTGTTCACCAGCGACAGTCCCCGGCGAATCGCATCAGCGTCCACCTCCGTCGGAAAATGCGCACCCAAGCCGGCGCCTTGCGCCGCCGCAGAGAGGAACCCCCCGTGCCAATCGGACGGAAGGGGAATGATCAGGCGCTCTCTCATCGAAGACCCCTTGCTCTCTCGCCTGCCATGCCGCCCCGCAGCTCACGCGTCCTGAGGCCGATGATGCCCGCCTGTGCCGCCGCCAGCGACCTTATGCGAATGCGCACCGCCGCAAGATCGCACATCTCGTCGATCTTGAGCATCGTCATCATCTTCCCGGACGCCCGCAGGACGTCCCTCACCTTGTCAGACGCCGCGGCATCCAAGCCGCAGCCGAACGAGCACAGCTCAACCAGCTCGAGCTCGTCGTGACGCGCGACGAGCTGCGCCGCCGCCAGCAGCCGGTCAGGATACTCCCACAAGCGCTCCCCCGCGCCAGGCGCCTGCCGGGCACCGAGGCAGTCGTCAGTCAGCACCGCGTACCCGCACGATCGCAAGAGCCCCGGAATGCCATGGTGAACCGCCGGGTCAACGTGATAGGGACGGCCCGCCAGCACAATGCCGCGCGCGCCTGACGCGGCGATCTGCTCCAAGGCGCGCGCGCCCTCCGCCCGCAGGGCGCGCCTGAAAGCGCTCTGCGCGGCACGTCCTGCCCGTACCGCCACGTCGACCTCAGCACGCGTGACGTCAGGCCACGCCGACGCAAGCGACGCGCGAACGACTTCTGCGAGCGCTGCGGCCGCATCCGGGAAATCATCCCGCGCGTCCCCCAGCAGACACGCGACCTGCGGCATGACGAAGCGGACCTTCTGCCGATCCGCCGTGCTCACGTTCTCCGCGAGCACGAGGCCGTAGCCCGCCGCCACCGGGCAGGCAGACCTCGGCATGCTCACGCCGTCCACAAGGGGCAGAAAGACGGTGTCCACCCCGCGGTCGATCAGGTCGAGCAGCTGACCGTGGGCGAGCTTCGCCGGATAGCACACCGACTCAGACGGTATAGTCTCCAAAGCCCGGCCTCGCAGCTCGCCGCAAGACAGCACGACGCGGAACCCAAGCGCCGACAGGAGCGCATGCCAGAACGGATACGTCTCGTACATGTCGAGGGCGCGCACCACGCCGATCTCCCCGCGTCGCGCGTCGCTCAGCTCAAGCGAGGGACGATCGAACAGGGCGTGATAGCGCCAGTCGAACAGATCAGGTAGCGTCCTCGTGCTCGACGCCCCCGCACGCATCCCCCCAGGATGCGCTTGCTCGCCCGCACCACGCTCGCAGCGGTTTCCCACCGTGAAGGTTCGCCTCTCCCCCGCATCAGAGAACGTCGTGACCATGAGCGTGCAGGCGTTTGGGCAGCGACGGCACGTCACCGTCTTTCCAGCGCAGGAAAGCCCCCTCATGCGCTCGCGCGAAAGCAGCGCCGACGTCGACTGGCCGCGCCCGCGCTCCCGCGCGATGAGCGCAGCGCCGTATGCCCCCATGTAGGCGGCGATGTCCGGTCGGTGCACCGTGCGACCGCATACGCGCTCGAAGGCCCGCAGCACTGCGTCGTTGGAGAACGTCCCGCCCTGCACCACGATGCTCTCGCCCAAGGCGGACGCGTCGCGTACGCGCATGACCTTCTCGAGCGCGTTTCTCACCACGGAGTACGCGAGCCCTGCCGATATGTCCCCCGTGCTCGCGCCTTCCTTCTGCGCATGCCGCACGCGCGAGGTCATGAACACCGTGCAACGCGTCCCCAGGTCAACGGGGTTCTCAGCCGTAAGCGCCGCGTTGACGAAGCGATCGAGCCGCACGTTCATCGACCACGCCATCCCCGAGAGCAGCGCCCCGCATCCGCTCGAGCACGCCTCGTTCAAGACCACGTCGTCAACCGCCCCGTCGCGCAGGTAGACGCACTTGATGTCCTGACCGCCGATGTCCAAGATGAAGTCCACGTCAGGAACAAGCTCGAGTGCCGCGCGCACATGGGAGACCGTCTCCACCTCGCCCGAGTCGAACGAGAACGCCTGCTTGAGGTATCCCTCGCCATATCCCGTGACGCAAGCGTGCGCGATAGTGATAGCCGGGTTGCCGTCATGCAGGCGCGGAAGGCGCTTCCGCAGGTCGGACAGCATGTCACGCGCCACTTCCATGAGATTTCCCGCCGAACGCTCGTACCCGGTGCGCAAGATGCGACCGTCCTCGGAGACCAGCGCGTACTTGATCGCCTCCGACCCCGAGTCCACGCCCAGAAAAGCGCGCCCCTCATAGCTTGCCAGGCCAGCGCGAGGTGCGCGGCAGCGCGCATGCTCGTCTGCGAAACGGCGATGCTCGTCACGCGAGGCGAACAGGGGCTCGAGGCGCGAGAGGGTGGCGCCGTCATCCCAGGAAACGCCCTCCAGCTGATCCAGCAGCTGCGCCAGCGTGCAGGACGATTCGCCGCGAGCCTCGAAAGCAGCTCCTTGGGCGACGAACAGGTGTCCTTCGGCGGGCACCAGCATGTCCTCGTCGGAAAGCCCCAGGCGCTCCTTGAACCGCCCGCGCAAGTACGATAGGAAATGAAGCGGCCCGCCGAGCAGGGCGACCTTGCCCGTGATGGGCCGCCCGCATGCCAGCCCGGCTATGCACTGGACAGACACCGCGTCGAAGACCGAGCCGGCGATGTCCTCGCGCGAGACGCCCTCGTTCAACAAGGGCCTCACGTCCATCTGCGCAAACACCGCGCACCGCGAGGCGATGGGGTGGATGGTGGCGCATCCGTGCGCCAGGTGGTTGAGCTTCTCGGCGTTGACGTCCAGCATGCCCGCTATGGTGTCGATGAAGCCGCCTGTGCCTCCTGCGCACGTGCTGTTCATGCGCAGCTCCTCGCCGTCGGACAGAAAGAGGATCTTGGAGTCCTCCCCGCCGATCTCAATGGCAACGTCGGCTTCAGGGATGAGGCGCTCAAGCGCCCGGCGGCAGGCGACGACCTCCTGCGTGAACGGAAGGCCCAGCGCGCCCGCCAGCTGCATGCCCGCCGAGCCGGTGACGCCCACCGCGAACAGCTCGCTCGGGTAGCGTCGCATGGCGTTGCGCACCACGTAGGAGAGCGTCTCCCTCACGTTGGAGAGGTGTCGATCGTAGCTTGAGTACAACAGTTCTCCATCATCGTCTTGTACGACGATCTTGATGGTCTTCGACCCGATGTCGATGCCCATGCGAAGCGGCGTTGCGCCGGAGCCCTCCTTGCTTGAGACGCCCATGGAACTTATCCCTGCTCCCAAGGGTAGACAGGCCGCGGCGTCTGATTCGCCTCACGACGCTTTTTTGCCGCCGCCGCAAGCGCGATGATCTGCTCGTGCTCAACCTTCTTCTTCGCGAGGTAGGCCTGCTTGGCACGGGAGCGCATCACGTCGGTGATGGGCTCGCCGCAGTTCGGACAAGCGTCATCGAGCAGGTTGATGTCGCCGCCGCATGCGGCGCACGTCGAGCGCTTGTCGTAGCACTTCCCGCAACGGGAGCAGTCGGTGCAGGAAAACGTCATGGCACTTCCCTCCTAGCGAAAGGCGGACCGGGGCTTCACGCCCCGGCCCGCCAAGCTCAACTCAAAGCCTCAGACGCCAAACCTAGCGATATACCGCCAAGTGGCCCTCAGTCTCATCTGCCAGCTTGTTGATCTCGTCAAGCTCGCCAACATGCAGCGCATGGGAGATGCAGATGGCGGCGCAGGGAGCGTTGCCTTCCTCCTTCTCCAGGCAGTACGCGCACTTGTCGAGGCGGTACGGATACGGCGACATGAACATCTCGTGACGGCCGTCAACCACATCGGGCTTCCCGAGGAACACGCGCATGTACGTGTCGGTCACAGGCAGGTCGTAGTAGTTCTGGCACGCCAGCTGGCACGCCGAGCACCCCACGCAGTAGTCAAGCTCTACGAGCACTCCAATTTTCTTTGCCATGATCAATCCCTTCGTTACTCACTCGCGTCAGATTCAGCGAATCAAATTAAAACTCGTTCACCTTGGAAACCTTGCACAGCATGCTGCGCATGGGCGCAGCGCCGAAGCCCGGGTCAGATCCTTCCGCAGTGCACAGAACGTTGGGGTTGGCCTGATCCCAGCTGAAGCCAGGAAGGTTGAGCTCCTCGCAGGCGTGCTTGTAGTTCGGGCGGCACATGGAAGCT
Organism: Adlercreutzia sp. ZJ473; assembly: GCF_013185065.1. GTDB lineage: Bacteria > Actinomycetota > Coriobacteriia > Coriobacteriales > Eggerthellaceae > CAAEEV01. The sequence continues at coordinate 18,472 of NZ_JAAVTO010000028.1, forward strand.
GCGCCCTTGATGACGCCCTTGGAGATGCGGGCCTTCGCGCGGATCTTGCCGCGGCGGGTCTCGACCCACAGCCACTCGCCCTCGGAGATCTGGCGCTCGCGCGCGTCCTCGTCATTGAGCTCGACGTAAGGCCAGGGCTCCAAGATGCGCTGGTGCGCGATGTTGGTCCATGCGGAGTGGTAGAACGCGTAGTCGCGCGCGCCGGTGGTCAGACACAGGTCAAACTCCTTGTACACCTCTGGCGTCTGATACGGGCTCTCAAACGGCTCGCTGTAGCTCGGCAGCGGGGAGTTGTAGCCGTACGAGGGCATCTGCTCGGAGTACACCTCGATGCGGCCCGTCGGCGTCTGGAACTTGACCAGGCCCTTCTCATGCTGCCTGGTGGTGCGGTTCTCACCGCCGTACTCGATGAAGTAGCCGATCTCGGCGGCCTTCTCGTAGTCGGTGATGGGCTCCTTGCCGTTGGGGATCAGGTGGAACTCGTTCAGGCGCCACAGCTGCATCTCCTCGGAGCTCTCCCATGGCCACAGGTCGGGAGCGAAGCGCTTGCCCAGCTCGCGCTGGAAGTCCCAGTCGTCGCGCGCCTCACCAGGAGGAAGCACGGCCTTCTGCGGGATGATGAACGGGCAGGGCTCGGGGTAGAGCTCCTCGTCGAACACGCCGACGCGCTCAGACCAGTGGGCAGCCGGCAGGACGATGTCGGCGATCTCGTTGCCCGGGGTCATGAAGTAGTCCATGTCGACGTTCAGCTCCAGAACGTCGCCCGTGAGCGCCTTGTGGATCTTCTGCGAGTCCTCGAAGCAGCCCAGCGGGTCGTTCGCAACCGAGATCATGACCTTGGCCGGCCACGGCTCGCCCGTGATCATGGACTCCCATACGTCGTTGGGGATGTTGGCGTTGCCGTAGACCTGCGTGTACATGGGATGCTTGTCGTAGCCCAGGCGCAGCTTCGGGGGAACGCGGTCGTACGCGGTGATCTTCGGGTCGAGCATGAACTCCCAGAAGGTGTTGAAGTAGATGCCGCCCTTGTCGTCCAGCGGCGGGTTGAGCAGCAGCTGGAGGATGGTGATGGCGCGGCCGGACTGCAGCGCGTTGGAGGTCATCATGCAGGCGCCCAGGTAGGCGGTCAGAAGCGACGGCTTGTCGTCGGCAGGGTTGGTGATGATGTCGAACATCTGCAGGATCTTCTCGACCGGGGTCCAGGTGACGGAGGACACCTTCTCGGGCGTCCACACGGCGATCTCGTCCTTGTAGGTCTCGAGGCCGGTCTTGCAGGTCATCTTCGAGCCGTCCTTGAGCGTCACCTCGAAGGCGCCCATGAGCGCAGGGCGCACGTCCTCGCGGTTGAAGCTCTCGGTCTCGGGATGCCAGATGGCGATGTCGTTCGCGTTCTCATCCCACACCACGTAGCGCTCGTCAGAGCCGTCCTCGGAAAGCTCGGCCTCACGCAGCATCATACGAGCGTCGGCGTTGATGAGGAACGGGGCGTTGGTCCACTTGATGAGCATCTCGTGAGCACGCTCGAACTTGCCGCTCGTGAACATGAGGTTGGCAAGGCCCATGGCCAGCGCGCCGTCGGTGCCGGGGCGAACCGGGACCCACAGGTCGGCCTTCGCGCCGATGTCGCGGAACACCGGGTCCACCACCACGACGTGGGCGCCGTTGCGCTTGGCGTCCATGATGCGCAGGCCGGAGTACTGGCGCGAGCGGATGGGGTTGGTGCCCCACATGACGATGGAGCCGGCGTTGCGATAGTCGCACGCCTCGTGGGGATGGAACATGCGACCCCAGGTCACATGCGTCTGAGCCAAGTTGGGGAGCAGGCAGACATGGGTCGGCCACACCTTGCCGCCGCCGTTCCAGGAGTTGTTCAGGCGGTCGAGGAAGTGGTTGGAGCCACGGCCGGTGCCCTGGGAGATGATGACGGACTGCGGGCCGTACTCGTCGATGACCTTGCGCACCTTCGCCTCGATGAGGTCGATGGCCTCGTCCCACGTGATGCGCTCCCACTCGTCCTTGCCGCGGTTCTCGGTGTGAGGCTCGTCGACCGACCAGGTCTTGCGCTTCATGGGGTACTTCAGGCGATCGGGATGGGCGTGGATCTCGGGAGCCGAGAACGCCTTCACGCACAGGATGCCGTCGTTGACCGGGCAGTCCGGATCGCCCTCAACGCGCGTGATCTCGTTGTTGTCATTCACGGTGAGAATGACGCCGCACTTCGAATGGCAATCGAAGCACACGGTACGTACTTTCTTCTCCATTGCTGTCCTCTCTTCTCTCTATTGGACCCTGCGTGCCTCCTGCGCACGCAGGTAGTTCCCCCTGCTGCGAACGCGCTCCCCAACGAGCCCCTCGGGGAGCGCCGCGCACATGCGCCAGCGTGCCGCCAGCGCCTTTGCCTCCAAGACGCCTCGCTAGAACGTCTTGTCCTTGGTCTCAGGGCCGAACAGGAACACCAGCAGGCCGGGGATGATGACCATGGCGGCTGCGATGTACATGGTGGTGTACACGCCGAAGCTGGTCATGACGCCCGCCAGGATGATGGGTCCCAAGATGGAGCCCATGCGGCCCCAGGACGTCGCCAGGCCGTTGCCCGTAGTGCGAATGTTGGTCTCGTACAACTCTGGCGTGTACAGAGCCATCATCATGGCGTTGAGGTACTTGCCGAACTGATACAGGATGCCCGTGATGATCAGCATGACCAACGTGGTGGACGCACCGTAGGCGATGCCGAAGATCGACGTGCACAAACCGGCGATGAGGAACGTCTTCTTGCGCCCGAGCTTCTTGGCAGACCATGTTGCGAAGAACCATGCCGGGATGCCGCCCAGGATGCCGATGGTCACGAACCCAGTGGACTGGACGACGTCGAAGCCCTTCTCCATGAGGATGGTGGTGAGCCACGTAGTCAGGCCGTAGTCGCTGAACATGCTGATGAACCACACGAAGAAGCACAGAACGGTGACCCTCAGGTACTTCGGGCTGAACAGGTCCTTGAACGACGCCTTCTTATCGGTGCGCTCGATGCGAACCGGCTCGGGCAGCTCCTTGTGGCGGGCGATGGCCTCCTGCTCGAACTTCGTGCAGATGGCATCAGCCTCGTCGTATCGCCCCTTCGCCTCAAGCCACAGGGGCGACTCGGGGCACGTCTTGATGATGCCGATGATGAACAGCGCCGGGAGCGCCTCAGCCAGGTACACGCCGCGCCAGTCGAAGTGCGGCAGGATGAGCACGGTGAGCACTCCGGCCACCGCGAAACCGATGGGCGTCATGAGCTGGTAGAGCGTCATGTACTTCGGACGCTCGGCACCCGAGACGATCTCGGAGAGATAGCTGAGGGCCACGGGGAACTGCCCGCCCAAGCCAACGCCCAATATGAAGCGCATGGTGAACAGGTAGTAGATGTTGGGCGAGAACACCAGGGCGAACCCGGCAATACCCCAGAGGAGCATGGCACCGACGATGGTCTTCTTGCGGCCGATGCGGTCAGCGATGCGGCCGGCGCCGATGGCACCGATGAACATGCCCAAGAAGCAGATTGACGAGTAGTAGCCGCCCGTTGTGGCATCCATTTCGAAGTATTCGCGAATGGTCGGCATCAAGAAGCTCGTTCCGCCCAGGTCGATGGTTTCGGCAAACCACCCCATGAGCACGAAGAAGATGATGACGACCGTATGCGGAGACGTCGGGATGCGGTTCATTCGATCTGCGATTGTGTACTCAGGCTTAGCCTGAGCTGCACCAGAAGCGTTTGGCATTTCAACCCCCTTAAGAATGTGAGCCTTTCCCCCTGAAAGGCATGCCTGAACAAATGGTGGGCTGCCTGCATCCAGGCGTGTTCCCCCTCTCGCTCTAGCCCCCTTCAAACGCTCTAGGAAAACCTTACGATGGGCAAGGCGGGCAGGTCGATCAGCAGGATGTTTAAGCGCTTCAACAGACCGTAGTGATGACAGCTTGAGCTGGTGCTTTGCAAGCTCTTACACGTGCTGGAGCACGCGAAGAGCCCAGCGCGAGGCGCGGCCTTACCGCCCTTGCGCAAGTTCAAACGTGCCCGCGAAGCGACCACGCTCGGCGCCTTCGCGCACGCGCTTCTTCATGAACGAGATGACCTCTTGGACGCGCGGCGACTCCCCGTCGACACGCGGCACCAACACGCCGAACTCCGTGCTGAAGAACCCCCGCGTGGGAACGGTTCTGATGCGGTCAGGCAAGACGCCCACACCCTCGATGAGCTTGGGGGCGAAGCTTATGAACTGGTTCTCCATGATGCGCGCGTAGATGACGGGCGTGGCGTTCGTCACCGTCTTGACGCACTCCTCCCGTATGTAGTCATCGAGCGCGTCGCCGAGCACCGTGTCCTGGTAACGCGCCACCGAGCAGCCGTCGACGTCGCCTGGCACGATCTCAGACTTGCCAGCCAGAGGGGAGTAGGCTGACACGAGGGCGACGAGCGGCGACGTGAACAGCGCCTCGTACTCCATGTCGCTCTCCTCCATCAGCTTTTGCACGAACCCCCAGTACTTCTCGATGGCGGGTATCGAGATGAACCCGAAGGAATCCTCGCCGCCGCGAGCGACGATATGGGGAACCACACGGTAAACGTTCGACTCCTTGAACTTGACGTTGAACGGGAACTGCCCCGGCTTCTGGATGTCGAGGAACGTGGCGACGTACTGCGACACGCACGGCGTCACCGTAACCCTGACCGTTTCATGGCGCGCACCTCCCCCGATCTCCGCGAGACGGTATCCGGCGAGCGTCCCCTTGACGCGCTCCAGCGCGTCAATGACGCCGTCAACCTGCCGGCTCAACTCGCGTCCCGCCGGCGTGAGCGATATGACGTTGTTCCGATACGAGGTGAGCGTCACGCCGAAGTCCTTCTCGAGCTGGTGAATCGCCCGGCTGACGCCTTGGGGCGTCATATAGAAGTTTGTCGCGGTCTTGGAAATGGAAAGTGTCTCGGAAAAATCCTTGAAGTAGTACAGATACTCAACATGCATGATTCCCCCCTGGTCCAAGATGGATCCGTGCCTTGAATCACCCTTCGATGCCGTCTTCAACCCCTCAAGTCTGCCTGCCCCCACGTCACCGAACGCACGACAATGCCGCTTGGCGTTGAAACGCCAAGCGGCCCATGCATAGAGCGTCCGCCTTGCGGCCGCCACCCTGGTATGTTGCCTCCCCCTATGCTTTGGGAGCCGAAGGCGGCTGCGGGCCCTTCGGGGCACCAGGCATGGCAGGAGCTGGGGCTCCGGGCGAGGCCGGAGCGCCTGCCTCGGGAAGCGGCGCCTTGCAGAACGGGCAGACGACGGGGCGGAAATTGGGCGACACGATCTTCTTGCCGCACTCGGGACAGATAAGCGGGCCCGACGTCGTATCAGGTGGTCTGAAACACATACGATCTCCTCCTTCATGAAGCCGTTACACAGCAAGCCGAAGCAGCGCCTCCGTTCGCTGCGCCGTTTACGGTAGCCCCATGTTACGAACCGCCTCTCCCCTACACAACGAACTAACGGTAGGGGTGCGCGCAACCAATCGTTGAAAGCGCTCGAAAACGTTTGCCGATAGCCTGGTAATGCCAAAGAAAGATGCCGTTGAGGGGGTTCGCCATGGCTGAAAACGCTGATCTGAAAGTAGCACAGATAAGACGGAAGAGGGTCGCTTATCTGGCCGTGTCCACCGTCTCGCTTCTCTTCCTCGGCCTCATATACGCGTTCTCCCTATTCTCCGCGCCCATGTGCGCCACGTTCGAACTCGAGAAGAACGACGTGAGCCTCACGTTCAACATCATGATGATGGCGTTTTGCGTGGGCGCCGTCATCGGCTCGCAAATCGAGAAGGTCGTCGGGGTCAGGGGCTCCATCATATGCGCGGGGATCATGTTTCTCGTGGGGTTCGCCGGAACGGGGCTCTTCGGCTACGGCAGCATCATGGCGGTCTACCTGCTCTACGGCGTATGCGGCGGCATGGGCGTGGGCATCGGGTACAACTCCATCATCGCCACCACCAACGTGTGGTTTCCCGACAAGGTGGGCTTCTCATCCGGCGTGCTCATGATGGGGTTCGGCGTCTCCGCGCTGCTCGTCGGCAACCTGTCCCTGAGCTTCGTCGCATCAGCGGGGCTCACCCCCGTGCTCATAGCGCTCGGCATAGCGACGTTCGCGGTTGCGTTAGCCTGCGCATTCATACTCAAACGTCCGCCGGAGAACATCATAGAGATCATGACGGGCAAGGAAGCCGTCACCACTGGCGACGACCCCGCTGACAACGACAAGCCCCTCTCCACTCCTTCGTTCTATGTGTACTGGATCTGGGCCATCATCGTCATCGCCATCGGCCTTGCCACCATCGGAAGCTGCGCGTCTGACGCTCAGCTGGTCGGCCTCGACACGGCGTTCGCCACCATGCTCGTAGGGGTCGTCTCCACGGCGAACGGCCTGGCACGCATCGTCATGGGCGTCGTGTACGACAAGACCAACGTCAAGGTCACCATGGCCGTCAACGCCGGCGTGGCCGTCATCGCCGCAGGCGGCATCTTCGTCGCGTTCGCCACTGGCATGGGCGTCTTCTACGTGATCGGAGCGGTGTGCTGCGGCTTCTGCTACGGCACCGTCCCTGTCGCCACCTCGGCGTTCTCCCGCCAACGCTTTGGCTCGAAGAACTACCCGCTCAACCTTTCCATCGCGAACCTCGCCATCTTGTTCGGCTCGCTCCTCAACATCGCCGTGCAGGCGGCCGTCGGCGGCGCCGAGAACCGCCTGGGCGTATTTGCAGCACTGCTCGCACTGTCCGCCATCGCACTCGCCGACGTCATCCCCTTCTCCAAGATGTGGAACCGCGACATGAAGCGACTCGATGAGGCAAGGACGCAGGCGAACTGAGCGACGCTCAGGCCGCGGCGCCGCCGAGCTCGTCGAGCACGAAGGCGTACACCGCGTCGGCGAGGCGCGTGCCTTCGTCGACGAGCTGCTCAGCCTGCGCGCGATACGCTTCCGCACGAGCGGCGTCGGCCATCGACCCCGCGTTGATGAGCACGTTCAAGCTCGCGCCCTGGAGCGCCGCCTTCGCGAAGAGCGCGGAGGCGCCCGCGTCCGACACCGCCATGCGGCTGCCGCAGCGCGCCATGAAGTCGCACTCGCGCAGCACCTCGACGCACGCGCGCATGATCTCGAGCGGCACCTCAGTCGCGCCGACGAGCGCCTCCTGCAGCGCGTCCTCCTTGGCCGCACGCTCGTCGGGCGTCTCGCGCGGCATGCGGTAGGCCGCCGCCAGCGGCTCGAAGGCGCGCGCGTCCTCGTCGACGAGCGCGACCAGGCGCTCCCGCAACGTGGCCAAGCATCCCAGCGACGAGAGCACCTCGCCCTCGACGTCGGCGTAGCGGGCCTTCCCCACCGTGAGGTTGCCCACCATGGAGGCGAGCGCCGAGGCGAGCGCCCCGCAGCAGGCGCAAGCCCCGCCCCCGCCGGGAACGGGAGCGGAGCTCGCCAGCTCGTCGATGAAAGCAGCATCCAACATGGAGTTCCGCTCCTTCTGCACAGCCAATCTGGACAGCGCCAGGCGACCGTGCTACTATGCGAGTTAGAGGCGCCCCGCCAGTCCGGGCAGCGTCGTTTGAGTGAAGCCCCGTCAGTGTCCAAACTTAGCGGGGCTTTTTCACGTCAAAGCGAAACCGCGCGCCATACCACCTCGCAAAAGATTAGAACAACCCGGAGATCTTGCCGGTCTCGTCCACGTCGATCTTGAACGCGGCGGGCGTCTTGCCGAGGCCCGGCATGGTCATGATGGAGCCCGTGAGCGCCACCACGAAGCCGGCGCCCGCGCTCACCTTCACCTGGCGCACCGTGATCTGGAAGTCACGCGGCGCGCCGAGCTTGGCCTGATCGTCGGAGAACGAGTACTGCGTCTTGGCCATGCACACGGGCATGCCGCCGAAGCCGAGCTTCTCGAGCTGCGCGAGCTCCTTCTTCGCGCTCGGCTCGAACACCACGCCGTCGGCATGGTACACGCGCTGCGCGATGGCCTCGATCTTCTCCGCCAGCGTGAGCTCGTCGCCGTAGGCGAACTCGAAGGTGTCGGCGCTGCGCCCCTCGGCGTCGCCCTCGGCGCACAGGCGCACCACCTCGTCGGCGAGCGCAAGGCCGCCCTCGCCGCCGCGCGCCCACACCTCGGACAGCGCCACGTTCACGCCCAGCTCGCGGCACTTGGCCTCCACCAGGTCGAGCTCGGCCTTCGTGTCCGTGGGGAACGCGTTGATCGCCACCACACAGGGCAGGTTGTACACCTTCGTGATGTTCTCCACGTGCTGCAGCAGGTTCGGCAGGCCCGCCTCGAGCGCCTCGAGGTTCTCCTCGTTGAGGTCGGCCTTCGACACGCCGCCGTGGTTCTTGAGCGCGCGCACCGTGGCGACCACCACCACCGCGTCGGGCTTGAGGCCCGCCAGGCGGCACTTGATGTCGAGGAACTTCTCCGCGCCGAGGTCGGCGCCGAAGCCGGCCTCGGTCACGCAGTAGTCGCCGAGCGCCATGGCCATGCGCGTGGCCATGATGGAGTTGCAGCCGTGCGCGATGTTGGCGAAGGGGCCGCCGTGCACGAACGCCGGCGTGCCCTCGAGGGTCTGCACGAGGTTCGGCTTGAGGGCGTCCTTCAGAAGCGCGGTCATGGCGCCTTCCGCGTGCAGGTCGTGCGCGGTGACGGGCTGGTCGTCGTAGGTGTAGCCCACCACGATGCGGCCGAGGCGCTCCTTGAGGTCGGTAATGGAGGTGGCGAGGCAGAAGATGGCCATGACCTCGGAGGCCACCGTGATGTCGAAGCCGTCCTCGCGCGGCACGCCGTGGGCCTTGCCGCCGAGGCCGTCCACGATGTTGCGCAGCTGGCGGTCGTTCATGTCCACCACGCGCTTCCACGTGATCTTGCGCACGTCGATGCCCAGCTCGTTGCCGTTGTGGATGTGCGCGTCCAGAAGCGCAGCCAGCAGGTTGTTCGCCGCGCCGATGGCGTGGAAGTCGCCCGTGAAGTGCAGGTTGATGTCCTCCATGGGGACCACCTGGGCGTACCCGCCGCCCGCGGCGCCGCCCTTGATGCCGAACACGGGGCCGAGCGACGGCTCGCGCAGCGCCACCATGACGTTCTTGCCGCGGCGCGCCAGCGCGTCGGCCAGGCCCACCGTGGTGGTGGTCTTGCCCTCGCCCGCCGGCGTGGGGTTGATGGCCGTCACCAGGATGAGCTTGCCGGGCGCATGCTCCTCCTCGCGCAGCAGGTTGTAGTCAACCTTGGCCTTGTAGTTTCCGTAGCACTCAAGGTACTTCTCGCTGATGCCAGCCTTTTTGGCAATCTCGCCGATGCGCTCCGGGTGCGCTGCTTGGGCAATTTCAATGTCGGTCAACACGTCGGGCCCGCTTTCTCCTCATGACGCACGCCGTCGCGCCTCGCCGCGCGACGCACCGCGCCTCGTTTGCCAGAATGAGCTCATTTTAGCGGGCTTGGCAGGCGGTTTCCACGTTGAGCGCGCCAAGGGCGCGAGAAGCCAGACTGGTGGCGAGCAGCGTGCGCGGGAGAGCGCGGCGCGACGCGGAGGCGAGGTGACGCGGAGGCTCGTACGGAAACGAGGACGCTACCGGCGCGCGGAGGCGAGCAGCCTCAGTCCCTCCAGCGTGAGCTCGGGCAGCACCTCGGTGATCTCGCTCGAGTGCGCGGCCACGAGCGCCGAGAGCCCTCCGGTGGCCACCACCGGGCACGTGCGGCCCAGCTCGGCGAAGATGCGGCGCACCAGGCCGTCCACGCGGTCGGCCTCGCCGAGCACGATGCCCGCCTGCACGGCCTCCTCGGTGCTTTTGCCGACGGCGGCCGGAGGCGCTGCGAGGTCGATGGTCGACAGGCGCGTGGCGTGCGAGAACAAGGCGCTTGCGCTCGTCTCCACGCCCGGGGCGATGATGCCGCCCAAAAAGCTCCCGTCCTCGTCGACGACCTCGATGTTGGTGGCGGTGCCGAAGTCGACCACCACCACCGGCGCGCCGAAGAGGGCGCGCGCCGCCACGGCGTCGGCCACGCGGTCGGCGCCGATCTCGCGCGGGTTGGGGTACGCGCTCTTGAACAGGCCCGCCGCGCTGGCGGCCTCGGCCGTGCACAGGCGCGCCTCGACGCCCGCCAGCTCGCGCACCGCGTCCGACCAGGCGCGCGTGAGCGCCGGCACCACCGAGGCCATCGCCGCCGCGTCGACGTCATGCGCCGTGACGCCCGCGGCCGCCATGAGCGGCAGGAGCTTGGCGCGCACGTCGTCGGCCGCGTCGCGCTTGCTGGTGGCAACCCGCCACACCGCATGCGGCTCCACCTTGTCAAAGCCGCGGTAGACGCCCACCACGGTATGCGTGTTCCCCACGTCAATCGTAAGTAACATAATTATGACAAACGCCCTTAGCTTTCCGAAGTTGCCCGTTGCTTTCGCTATAGTGATCGCAGACATTATAGCAATCGCCCAACGAACGGTCCCCGAAAGCCACTCGGCCGGTTCACGAGAGAAAGGCAGAGCCATGACCGATAAGCAGAGCCGCATACTTGTCGTTGACGACGAGCCTTCCATCACCGAGTTCGTCGGGTACGCCCTGAGCAAGGAAGGCTACGCCGCCGACATCGTCAACAGCGGCGAGGACGCGCTCGCGCTTGCGGCGAAGAACGCCTACGACCTGTTCGTCCTCGACATCATGCTGCCCGGCATCGACGGCTACGAGCTGTGCCGCCGCCTGCGCTCGAGGACCGCGGCGCCCGTGCTGTTCCTGTCGGCGCGCGACACCGAGCTCGACAAGGTGGTGGGGCTCGAGATCGGCGGCGACGACTACCTGGCCAAGCCCTTCGGCGTGCGCGAGCTGATCGCCCGCATCCGCGCGCTCCTGCGCCGCGGCTCCGGCGAGATGCAGGGCAGCGCCAGCGCCATCACGGCCAGCGGCATCACCATCGACGAGGACGCGCACGTCGCTCGCGGCGACGCAGGCGAGATCGACCTCACGCCGCGCGAGTTCGAGCTGATGGCGTGCTTGATGAAGAGCGCCGGGAAGGTGGTGTCCCGCGAGGACCTCCTGCGCGACGCCTGGGGCTGGGAGTACCTCACCGAGACGAAGACGGTGGACACCCACATCAAGCGCCTGCGCGACAAGATCTCCGCCGCCGGCTACGACCCCACGATGGTGGAGACGGTCCGCGGCTACGGCTACCGGTTCCGCGCATAGCGCAGGAGCTGCGAGCGCAGGACCCCGAAGCACGACGGGCGCAGGCCAGCCGCAAGCCGACCTGCGCCCGAAAGCCCCTACCTCACGGCGGAGCGCACTACGCGGGCGCAGGCCACGGCGGCGAGGATCTTCAAGAAGTCGATTCCCGCGAAGGGGGCGACGCAGGCGAGGAAGGCGGCCTCGGGCCCCACTCCCATGACGGGCATGAACTGGGCACAGCCGCACAGATACGCGATGCAGGTGAACAGCACGCCCGCCACCACCTCGACGCCCGAGATGCGCATGAAGCGCGCGAACCTCTGCGCGAAGGAGAGCTTCGCCTCAGCAGCGGGATCCACCTCGGCGGCCCTGAGGCTCACGTCCCAGTCCGTGCGCGTGCGCACCACGTGCAGGAACAGCACCGCGGCAGTCACGCCGAACAGGTAGCCCCACAGAAAGCCGCCCGTCGGCCCGGCGAGCACGCCGATGCCGCCGCGCATCCCCGAGAACACCGGCACGCCCACGGCGCCGAGCGCCAGGTAGCACACGATGGCCGCGATGGCCTCCTTCGGCTTGAGCACCACGATGGCGAAGGTGACGGCGAACATCTGCAGCGTGACGGGCACCGGCCCGATGGGGATGGTCACCCACGCCGAGACGGCCATGATGGCCACCGTCAGGCCCACGAACGCGATGGAGCGCGTCCGCGACGAGCTCGTCGCATGCGCCTTAGCTTGTTCCATAATCGATCCTCTCTTCCCTCAGATGAACGCGCTGAAAAAGAACAGACGCATTATAGCGCACGCGTGCTCCTGGCGCGTTTCCGCGCGCTTACACCTCCGCCATGCGCGCGAGGTCGCTGCCGCCGACGGGCAGGCGCGCCTGCGCGCCACCGAGCCGACGCCCGCGCCTGCACACCGCCTGCGCGGAGCCGCTACCTCACCTTCAGGTCGACCTCGCCGCGCTGCACCCTTCCCAGCCGGCGCATCTCGAACGCCACGAAGCACGCCGTCACGCAGATGGAGAGCGCGTCGGCGACAGGCTGCGCGAAGTACAGCGCGTCGAGGCCGTTGAGCGCGGGGGCCATGAGCGGCAGCAGGTCGGGCAGAAGCCAGATGAGCGGCACCAGGAACACGATCTGGCGCGTGAGGGACAGAAAGATCGACTTCGCCGGCTGGCCCGTGGCCTGGAAGTAGTTCGACGACACGATCTGGAAGCCCACGAGCGGCAGCGTCACGAACTGCACCTTCATGGCGAACACCGTGAACTCGTTGAGGTCGGGGTTCGTGATGCCGAACGCGCTCACCACGCCGGCCGTGAACAGGTAGATGCACGCCCAGATCGCAACGCAGATGGCCGAGGCGCCCACCACGCCGCACTTGTACGCGCTGCGCACGCGGTCGATCTTGCGCGCGCCGTAGTTGTAGCCCAGAAGCGGCTGGATGGCCACGGCCACGCCGATCACCGGCATCACCGAGAACTGGCCGATGCGCTGCACCACGCCGATGGACGCCAGCGCGTTCTCCGCGCCGATCACCGTGAGAGCGCCGTACTTCACCAGCTGGTAGTTCAGCAGGAAGTTGATGATGGCCATGCCCGCCTGGATGGCGAAGCTGGGGAAGCCGAGCGCGAAGATGCTGCCCACGAGGCGCGGCTGCGGGCGCAGGTAGCGCAGGCGCAGGTGCATGGGCGCGTCCTTCACGCCGATGAAGTACCACAGCACCAGGGCGCACGAGAGCGCCTGGCCGGCGAGCGACGCGCACGCGCTGCCCACGATGCCCCAGCCGAGCATCATCACGAACAGGAAGTTGAACGCCACCGAGGACAGAAGCCCGGCCACCATGGTGACCAGCGCGCGGATCGGCGCGCCCGAGGTGCGGATGAAGTTGTTCACGCCCATGCCGATCATCTGGAAGATGAAGCCGAAGCACAGGATCTGGATGTAGATGCGCGCGTAGGGGCGCACGTCGTCAGTGGCGCTCGAGACGGTGAGCACTGCGTCGATGATCAGGGGGCTCGCGGCAGCCAACGCCACGATGACCCACACCACCAGGCTCAGGAACACCACGTTGCCCAGCGCGCGCTCGGCCTCGCCGTGCCGGCCCTCGCCCAGGCGCAGCGCCGCGAGCGCGTTGCCGCCGTTGCCCACGAGCATGGCGAACGCCATGAACACGATGAGCATGGGGTTGGCCACCGTGATGGCCGACAGGCCGATCTCGCCCACGGCGTTGCCGAGGAACACCGAGTTGATGATGGCGTACGAGCCGTTCACCAGCATGCCCACCACCGACGGGATGGCGAACTCCACCACGAGCTTCGGCACCGACGCCGTGCCCATGCGCGCGACCTTCGCGTCGCCCTTCGAGGCGGGCGCCGCCTCCTTGCCGCGCTCGCCTGCGGCGTCGCCGCTGGCGTCGTCGCCTGGGACGCTGCCGCCGGAGATGCCGCCGCTTACGCCGTCACCCGGCTTGCCCTCGCCGTCCAATCTGCCTTCGATGCGCTCGTCTGATCGTACCATTGTTCACATGCCTTCCCGTCTTGCTCCGGCACATTGTAGCGCGCGGAGCGGGCGGTTGCTAGCGAACGGACGAGATATGCGCCTCACCCGAGGAAACTGCGACCAAATCGCCACCGAGCGGCGGCTCGACCAGAAGGCGGCCCTGCTCGTCCGCGCCGCGCACCACGCCCTCGGCCACCGGCGAGCCGTCGAGGTTCTCGACGGAGACGCGCAGCCCGTCGAGGGCGGCGTGCGCGGCGTACTCAGGCAGAAGCGGGGCGAAGCCGTGCGCCGTCCACGCGGGGTAGAGCTCCGAGAACGCCTCGAGCACGGCCGCGCGCACGACGGGAATGTCGGGGGCGGACGGCGCTTCGGGGGCGCGTGGCGCGTCGGGGGCGGGCGGCACGTCGGGAGCGGGCGGCACGTCGGGAGCGGGCGGCGCGTCAGGGACGGGCGCGAAAAGCTCGCTCACGTAGGCGGGCGCGTTCTTGCCGCCGACCGCCTGCGCGCCTGAGCCCTGCGGCGAGAGCACGTTCACGCCGATCCCCACGCAGATGCCGCCCGCGTGCGACTCCAGCGAGATGCCGCAGAGCTTCGCGAGGCGAAAGGGGGCTCCTTCCGCGGCGCGGGCAGGGGTGTGCACCACGTCGTTGGGCCACTTGATCTTCACGCGCGCGGCGGCGCCGGGAGCGAGCGCGACGAGCGCGCGGCGCACGGCCATGCCCGCGACCAGGCTCAACGTGGGAAGCTGCGCCAGCGGCACCTGCGGGCGCAACAGCAGCGACACGTACATGCCGCCCTCGGGGCTCTTCCACGCGCGCCCCTGCCGGCCGTACCCGGCCGTCTGCGCCCGCGCCCCCACGGCGAGCCCCTCGGGCTCCCCCTCCTCAAGCGCGCGCTTCACCAGGTCGTTCGTCGACGTAACCTCGTCATAGGTTCGCAAGCGAAACATAAGGACTTTCCCTCTCTTGCAACAGCTGCACAAACCGCCCTTGTCGTTCGTAACGTCAGCGAGGGTTCTTGCAGTGCCTGAGATAGCCCCGCCGCGCGGCTGAGCGTACTCCGTACGCGAAGGAAAGCGCACAAGGGGCTAGGTCAGGTGCCGCAAGAAGCCGCAGCGTCGAGCGTTCCGCCCGTTCCGTCAGGGCAAGCGGAACCAACCTACAACTTCCACGCGCGGCCGACTCGGTCGGACTCGGGCACGGCGTCGACGGGCGTGCCGTCCGCCAGCACGTGTCCCGGCAAGATCTCGAGCAGCGGCTTCACCACGAAGTCGCGCTCGGTGACGCGGGGGTGCGGCAGCGTGAGCTCGTCGGTGGAGAAGTCGTACATCTGGTAGTCGAGGATGTCGACGTCGAGCGTGCGCGGCCCGTTCTCCACCTCGCGCACGCGGCCCAGGCTGTTCTCGACGGCGTGCAGGTAGCCCAGAAGCTCGCGCGGCGGGATGCCGCAGCGCATCAGCACCACCGTGTTCACGAAGTCCTCCTGGTCCTCGAGGTAGGCCGGCTCGCTGCCGTAGAAGCTCGCGACGTCGATGATCTGGGAGTCAGGCAGCGCGCACAGCTGCCCGATGGCATGGTTGATCTGCGCGATCTTGCCCTCGGTCTCCTCGCCGGGGCTTGCCACCAGGGCCACGTTCGACCCCAGGCCCAGAAGCACGTAGGGCCGCAGGTCGGCCAGCGCGCGCGCCGTCTCCTCCACGTTGTGCGTGCGCACCACGCCGGCCCCCAGCTCGCAGGCGAGGAGCGCCTCGGCGGCGGAGGCCGCGTCGCGCTCGAGCGGGTCGTCGATGTGGTAGGCGTAGCCCACGTAGCTCTTGCGCGAGGGGGCCGCCATCACGGGATAGCCCAGGTGGACCAGCTCGTGCAGGTTGCGCATGAGCTCGATGGTCTGCTTCGGCGTCTTGCCGAAGCCCGGACCGGGGTCGACGCAGATCCGCTCGCGCGCGACGCCCGCCGCCTTGAGCGCGGCGCAGCGCTCGCGCAGGTAGTCGCGCACCTCGGACACCACGTCAACGTACGCGGTGTCGTCCTGCATGGTGGCCGGCTCGCCCCTCATGTGCATGACCACGAGCCCCGCGTCGCTCTCGCGCGCCACCTCGACCATGGCCGGGTCGCGGAAGCCCGACACGTCGTTGACGACCGAGGCGCCCGCGCGCACCGCGCGCGCGGCCACGTCGGCGTGCCGCGTGTCAACCGACACGCACATCCCGCGCTCCACGAGCGCGCGCACCACCGGCTCGATGCGCGCCCACTCCTCCGCGGGCGTGACCGGGGCCGCGCCCGGGCGCGTGGACTCGCCGCCCACGTCGATGACGGCGGCTCCCTGGGCGGCCATCTCCTCGGCATGCGCCACCGCCGCCTCGGGCGCGGCGTACGCGCCGCCGTCGGAGAACGAGTCGGGCGTGACGTTCAGGATGCCCATGATGACGGGCACGCTCGTGTCGAACGTGAAGGTGCCGCAGGTCCACTTCATGGCGCTACTCGTCCCCGCGCTTGTCCACGCCGTACGGGTTCGCATACGGGTTCGCGTACGGGCTCGCACCCGCTGCCGGCGCCTGCGCGCCCGGCGCGGAGCCCGCCGCCGCGTCGCCGCCGCTCGCAGCGCCGCCCGCGCCCGC
>NZ_JAAVTO010000029.1 GCF_013185065.1 Adlercreutzia sp. ZJ473
CTCTGCGCGATCGCAGTACTCTATCCAGAAGAGCTTGACCGGGAGCTTCCGGTTCTTCTTCTTGCGCTCGACGAGCGGCGCCATGTCCTGCTGCAAGTATGCATCGTTGGGCTCCCGCTCCTCCTTCGGGAAGAACAGCTCGTCGATGGCGTCGGCATCCATGGAGCTGACAGCGTCGAAGGTCAGGCGGTGCTCCCTGATCGCCCTGGCCCCGGCCGACACGTCGCGCTTGCTGACGTGCAGCGCGGCGGCGATGTCGGACTGGCTCGCCCCTCCCTTGGCGAGCATCATGAGGATCTTCTTGTTCTTTGACATAGGCATCGAGCCCCTTTCCGTCAGGGCATCCCGAATTGGATGCTCGTCACGGAATTCTATGCTCGACAAATGCGGTACCGGGTGTGTTTATGCGCGGTACCAGTTCAGTTGATCGGCGGTACCAAGGTTTGTTGATTGCTGGTACCAATCAGGTTTACTAGCCAGCGAGGGAGCGCGTCGTCTTCCCGCCTTCGACGCTACACGTCCAGACCCACGTCGCCCCTCGCCCGGCGCGGCACGCCCTCCCGAGGACGTAGCGCAGCCTCGATGTTCCTGCGCGCGGTCACGAACTCGCGGAGCTGGTATCGGGCCTCGCAGAAGCTCTCGTAGCGCTCGTTGCGAAGGGCCTGCAGCGCTTCCTTGCGCGACTTCAGATCATCCATGCTCGGAACCTCGCCGCCGGGAAACAAGCCCTTCAGCTCCCTTTGCGCCCTCATGAACGCGTCGAGCTCCCTGCGGTGCGCGGAGTAGAACCTCTGCTTGTCGGTGCACCTTCGGTACTGGTCCACGACACGCTTGTTGCCGAAGTACGCGCCACGCGCCCTGATCGCGCGATTGACCGAGCTGAGCTCGGCGTCAACGTCTGCAAGCGCCTTGCGCGCAGCGTCGCGTACGTCCTGCGCGAAATCGCAGGAGCGATTCAAGTCCTCGAGGGAGCTGATTCCGCTCTCTTGGACGAAGGCGATCGTCTTGGCCAAGCGCCGAACGTTCGACACGCGCACCTTGCGCGCATACGCCGGAGACCGCATGGCCTTCTGAGCTGCCTCCAGCTCGACCAGCAGGCCGAGCCGCTCGCGCGTCTCGCCATGCTCGATCCTCGATTGAATGGCCTCGGCGATCACGGGCCACTCGTAGTCCAGGCCGAGCTGACGCCCTTTGATCTGACGTGCGTCATCCGGGTGCTTGTAGTAGATCCTCCCGTTGCTCAGCACGCATCCAAGCCCGTACTTCTCGTCCAGGATCCCTGCGAAGGTGCCGAAGTCCACGGCTGTCGCGGTCGCGTCGCGCACGGCCTTTCGGACGTAGGCCTTGCGCGTGAGCACGCCGTCGGGCTTTCGCGAAAGATCACCGGTATCCTTCGCGGCAGACGCGACCCGCTTCGCCGACAGGTGGCGCCCAGACCAGTACTCCCTCTCCGTCACGCGATCGGCCTTCGCAGGAGACAGGAGGTCGACCTGGTGGAGGCCGCGTCGCTGGCACATGTCCATGACGGCCTGCTTGAGCTCGGCGATGAACTTGTCGCTGGCCTGGTGCTTGCAGCCAGCCCTCCAAAGCCAGCTCTTGCCCTGCATCCAGCCGCGCTCCGGCTCGTCTTTGATGCGCAGGGAGTTGAGGACGATGTGCGTGTGGATGTTGCCGGACCCCTCCGAGCCGTCCGGGTGGGTGAAGACGACGCACTGGTGCCCGCCGAACCACTCCTTCGCCAGCGCCAGCGACATGGCCTGCGCCTCTTGCGGGGTCAGGCCGACCTCGACGTCGCGCGGGTCGTAGGAGATGATGTAGTGGTGGGCCTTGATCTCGTCCTTGCCCTGGTTCTTCCCGTGCTGCCTGTTGGAGATCCTGCACTCGGCGGCGAACGAGAGCGGCTCGCAGTTTACGCCGTCCATGTAGAACTCCTCGCGGAGGATCGGGTTGCCCTCATCGTCCCTGACCGCCCTGCCGGTCACCTCGTCATGTTGGAAGACGAGGTAGTCGATCGCGCCCTGGTAGTTTCCCGAGTGGTTCGCGAGGTGCTTAACGACGGCCATTCGGAACGCCTCCGGCAACCCTCGACAGCTCCGAGCAGAGCCCGTGGATCTCAGTCAGCTGCCTGCGCAGGCGCAGCTCGAGGTCGTCGTCTATCCGCTTGCGCGAATTGCACAGGTGAACCGCTTGGTTGAGGTTGTTGCCGACGCGGGAGAGCTCCCGCAGGACCGGCACCACCTGCGAGGCGTCCAGGACGATCTCGTGCTTGACGACGACGCTTCGGCCGTCGATGACCTGGCGGACGTACCCGCCCACGCTGACGCCCTGCCTCCGCGCCTCGCCAACGAGCGCCTGGTACTGCGACTCGGTCAGCGAGACGTTGACCGTGCGGGTTTTCCGCAACTCGGGGTCCTTCGGTTTTCGAGCCAAATCAGCCTCCTTCGAATGGCAATTTACATTGCCTGAAGGACAGCCTCGCTCAGATTTGGAACGTTTTTCTTCTCCTGGGCGCGTATCGCGACCAACTCTTCTGGAGGTGTCAGGATCCCTCCTGACGAGATCTTCCTGCAAATGAAAAGCACCCCGGAGGGTGCTTGAAATTCATTAATTGGCAGGAAGAAGAATCTCGCTCCACACTCAAACTTTCCTGAAACGTACGGCTGCACAGACGAGCCCAGAAACAAAGCGTGTTAGGTAGCTGACTTCTCTTCTGCGGGGCTGCACTTAGGATCAGTCCCTCCGGAACAGATCTCGGGTGTAGACCTTGGCCTCCACGTCGCCGAGCTCGGGGCTCCAGCGGTTGGCGACGATCAAATCGCAGCGCCGCTTGAACGTCCCCAAGTCGTGGGTGACCTCACTGCCGAAGAGCTCGGGAGCGTCAAGCATCGGCTCATACACCACAACAGGAATACCCTTAGCCTTAACGCGCTTCATGATGCCCTGGATGGAACTAGCACGGAAATTATCAGAGCCTGATTTCATGGTGAGGCGATAGATACCCACTACCGGTTTTTCAACTCCTGCATAGACTAGCTTCCATACCTGGTCTACCACCTCTTCGGCAATATAGTCTTTACGGGTACGGTTGGCCTCTACTATGGCCTCAATCAAGTTTTGAGGAACATCCTTGTAGTTAGCAAGTAATTGCTTGGTGTCTTTAGGTAGGCAATATCCTCCATAGCCAAAAGAAGGGTTGTTGTAATGGCTTCCAATGCGAGGGTCATAGCCTACCCCTTCAATGATTTGACTGGCATCAAGACCTCGCACACTGGCATAGGTATCAAGTTCGTTGAAATAAGATACGCGAAGAGCAAGGTAGGTATTGGCAAAGAGCTTTACCGCCTCAGCTTCAGTTGCTCGCATGATAAGAGTGGGAATACTATCGCGTGAATCTTGTGCCCCTTCAGCTAAGAGTGACACGAACTTGGTTGCTGCTGTTTCAAGCTCACCAATGTAGGAACTCTCAGAAGGAACACCAACGATAATGCGAGAAGGGTGCAAGTTGTCGTAGAGCGCATGGCCTTCTCGCAAAAACTCAGGACTAAAAAGAAAACGAGCAGATGGATAGCGCTCGCACAAAGACTTGGTATAACCAACAGGTACCGTGGACTTTATAACCATAACCGCTGTTGGATTTACTTTGAGTACTAGCTCTATGACTTGTTCGACATAGCGAGTATCAAAGAAGTTACGTTCTGTGTCATAGTTGGTAGGTGTTGCTATGACGACTATCTCAGATTCCCTATAGGCTTGCTCCCCATCCAAGGTAGGATGCAAATCAAGATCTTTGTTAGCCAGGAAGTCTTCAATCTCAGCATCGGCGATGGGGCTTTGTTTGTTCCGTAATAGTTCAATTTTTTCAGGTACTACATCTACCGCATAAACAAAGTTGTTCTGTGACAGTAATACTGCCAAAGAAAGACCGACATAACCCGTTCCCGCTACAGCGATTTTCATAAGTTCTTTTCCTTCTCTTCAGTTTTCAAAGTGCAAATAAAAGCCACCTTGTTTTGGCACTCCTTTCAACGACCTAGAGAATTACCTCTGAAATATGAACACCAAAAAAGCTGTTTTCAGAATAATGAGTCTTTTATACTGGCTAGAAGCGGATGCCTCTCATCCTTCTCACTCAGCACTACCTTGGCAAGATCGAAGACATCGTCCCCCTGCATGGCAGGCCATTTGATCCCTATAGCAGGATCGTTCCACATAAGACCACCCTCGTCATTGGGATGATAGACGTCATCGCACTTGTAGCAGAACTCTGCAGTGTCTGAGAGAACCAAGAATCCATGAGCAAAGCCGCGAGGAATAAAGAATTGACGTCTGTTTTCGGAGGAGAGGTTCACACCCTCCCATTTGCCATAGGTAAGGCTGTCCCGTCTCAGGTCAACCGCAACATCAAAGACCTCACCAGAGACAACGCGTACCAACTTTGCTTGAGGATGGTTGATTTGAAAGTGAAGACCACGAAGAACGCCTTTAGTAGAGCTTGATTGGTTATCCTGTACGAAGTCACAGGTGATACCGCCTGCCTCAAAATCAGGCTTCTTGTAAGTTTCCATGAAGCAGCCACGCTCGTCCCCATAGGATTTAACGTCTACTATGATTACTCCCTCAATAGAGGTTTCAGTAAAGGTAAAATTACCGTTTGTAATTTGGTTTCCTTGCGCCATGATTCTTACCCCCTACTGACCGTTCTTTGCATACTTGATTTCAGTAGCCTCCTTGACAGGACGCCACCAGTCTTCGTTATCGCGATACCATTGGATGGTGTCTGCTAGTCCTTGAGCAAAGTCAGTGTGCTTGGGTTGCCAGCCAAGTTCGGTCATAAGCTTGGTGGAATCGATGGCATAGCGCCTGTCATGTCCGGGACGATCTTTCACCCAGTCAAAGTCATCTTGAGATTTGCCCATGGCTTCAAGAATTGAGTGCAATACTTCGAGATTATTCTTCTCGCCATTAGCGCCAATTAAGTACGTCTCTCCGATACGACCTTTGGTAAGGATGGTCCACACAGCGCTGGAGTGATCTTCGGTGTGAATCCAATCGCGAACATTAAGGCCATCTCCGTAGAGTTTAGGTTTAATACCGCATAAGATATTGGTAATTTGCCGGGGGATAAACTTCTCTACGTGTTGGTAGGGTCCGTAGTTGTTGGAGCAGTTAGATATTGTGGCTTTTACTCCAAAGGTACGATGCCAGGCTCTTACCAATAAGTCACTAGCAGCTTTAGTAGAACTGTAAGGAGAGCTGGGATGATAGGGAGTCTCTTCAGTAAACTTAGCTGGATCATCTAAGGCAAGATCGCCATAGACTTCATCAGTCGATACATGATGGAAGCGCTTATCATACTTCCTGCAGGCCTCTAGTAACCGATAGGTTCCCTCAACATTGGTCTTTAAGAAAGGTTCGGGGTTAGCAATGGAGTTATCATTGTGGGATTCTGCTGCATAGTGAACTACGGCATCCACTTGAGGAACAAGTCTATCCAGCAGTTTTGTGTCACAGATATCCCCTACAACTAGCTCTACCCTATCTGTTGGCAGGCCTTCAATATTTTTAGGATTGCCTGCATAAGTGAGTTTATCTAACACGATGACATTGCAGTCAGTGTTGCTCACTACCCAGTGAACGAAGCTAGATCCAATAAAGCCACAGCCTCCAGTGACTAATAGGGATCGAGGATTAAACGAGTCTGTCATATCGTATCGTGCCTCTCTTCAGTTTTCAAAGGACCACAGTGATTCATATAAGGAAAAGTGTTTGGAACGTTATCCTTCTAGTTCAGGTAGATGTTGTAAGTAGCTATCCAGTGCTTCTTGCCAGGGACGCATTTCGTTGCCGACCGTATCTGTTAAGCGCTGGTTTTTAAGAGCACTATAGTGGGGTCTGTTGGCAGATTCAGGATTAGCTTGTTTGTATTGCATACTGCTAACAGGAACTACGTTGCAGGATAGATTTGACTTTTCCATAATGCGGGCAGCAAGCTCAGCCCACGAGCAGGTGCCTTCATTGGTTACGTGATAGATTCCGTAAGCATCAGTTAATGCAATCTTTAAGATCTCATAGGCTAGATCATTAGCTGAAGTAGGATTACCCAACTGATCATTTACTACCGTTACTTCATCTAAACGCCTGCCAAGGCTACGCATGGTCTTGACGAAATTCTTGCCAACGTATCCATAGAGCCAGGCACTACGGCAAATAAAAGTCCTTGGATTAGCAGCAAGCGCAAACTGCTCTCCTGCAAGCTTGGTTCTACCATAGGCAGATATAGGACCTGTTACATCGGTCTCTACACGTTCGCCTGGAGTGTCTCCTGGAAAGACATAGTCGGTAGAGACATGGACAAACTTAGCTCCTTGTATAGCGCAGTTCTTAGCAAGGTTCTTAGGACCGAGTGCATTTACCTTGTAGGCTGTTTTTTCATCAGTCTCACAACCGTCGACATCAGTAATAGCTGCGCAGTTGATAACTAAATCATAAGCATGGGTATCCATCCATTGGCTTACTGCAATAGGATCTGAGATATCAAGCTCGTCGCAATCAACGTAGTCGGCCATTGCGCCCAGATAGTTGACAGGAATAGGACCAACTTCTGCCTTCATGGTACTGAGGCAGCGTTTGAGTTCGTTGCCAAGCTGACCACGAGAACCTGTAATAAGAATTCTCATAAGTAGTCCTTCTTTAACTTACCTGGTTGCGATTTACCCCAGGCACGATTTGCCCTTCAGAGACTTTCCGTAAATGCCTGCCATAGACTGATTTGCCGTATTGAGAAGCTGCCTCTATAAGCTCATCTTTTGAGATCCAGCCATTCTCAAAAGCAATCTCTTCAGGAACACTAACAGGCAAGTCTTGACTACGTTCAACTGAACGCACGAACTCACCTGCCTCGAACAATGACTCCATGGTACCAGTGTCTAACCAAGCAAAACCACGACCTAAAGTGACAACGTTCAAGGACCCATCTCCCAAATACATTTGATTTAAGGTGGTGATCTCCAACTCACCACGTGCACTTGGTTTAACTAGTTTTGCCATCTCGCACACTCTGGAGTCATAGAAGTAAAGCCCCGTTACGGCATAGTTTGATTTAGGATGCTCTGGCTTCTCTTCAATAGATACTGCATTGAAGTCTTTATCAAACTCAACAACCCCGAAGCGTTCTGGGTCATCAACATGATATCCAAAAACAGTAGCTCCCCCTTGTGCTTCGGCCCGCTCTACTGCTGCACGAAGACGTTTCTTTAATCCATTACCAAAAAAGATATTGTCACCTAAAACAAGTGCGCAAGGCTCACCCGAGATGAACTCTTCTCCAATGAGAAAAGCTTGAGCAAGACCGTCAGGTGAAGGTTGTTCAGCATAAGAAAAGCTCACACCAAAACGTGAACCATCACCTAAAAGTCGTTTAAAGTTAGGAAGATCAGTAGGAGTAGAGATAACTAAAATTTCTCTAATGCCTGCCAACATCAGAACTGATAGCGGATAGTAGATCATCGGCTTGTCGTAGATCGGCAAAAGCTGTTTGCTCGTTACACTGGTGAGTGGATATAAACGACTACCACTGCCACCCGCAAGAACAATGCCTTTCATAGTTGTTTCCACCTCTCAATAGCGCTAACACAGATTGACAAAATCAAAGATCTTCTATTTGTATCTACAAGAATCCACGCACAATAAGCCGCGAGGAAAACAACAAATCCAGCTAAACAGTCCAGTGCTAAAGAGCAGAGAAGAAAGATCATCGAGACAAGAAGATTACCGATAAAACTCTTGATATACTTTTGGTTCAGCTTATGAGCAAAATACCGTTCTGATATTGCACTTCTGCAAACAATAGCCAACACTCCACCCAGCACCACCGCAAAAGGGGAACCAATTACTAAAGACCCCAATAAAGAAAAACCCGCGCTCAAACCACAAGCGAACACATTAACTCCAAGAAGCCTTGTCTCTTCTCTTAGAACCTTAAAATACGTCGTTGAGAGAATTGACATACGCCCATCAAACACGCATAACGGCAACAAAACCGGAAGAATTAGCATAGACTCCGAATAATCCGGTAGCCACCATGAAACGACAATGAATATAGGGAAATAAAGAAAAAATGTTAGAGGAAGCAATACGTCCAATCCTTGCTGCAACCTCTGATATATAGCCGATATGTTTTTCTCTTGTCTTAGAGCCGGAAACAAGACCATAGACACCTGATTAATGAAAGATAGAGAAAATGTCGAAAGAGAGATAGCTAACGAATATATACTGAAGGTTTCTATACCCCAAGTACCTTCAATAGTAAACTGCGCTATTCCTAGGATTAGGCTGCTAGCTAAATTCGCTAACATCAACTTACACCCAGCTTTTACATCTGCTACAGATCTTTTGATGCAGGTTTTTAATGTAGGCATTCTTTTTGTAGCAAGAAAATCGCGAAAATTGAATAGATTAAAAACAAAAGCAATAATCTGAGACAAGATATAAAAGACAACAAAGGCCTTGAAAGAGTCTGCCTTAAATAGAACAAGAATAACAATACTTAAAAAGAATGCACTACGATTTATCACTATAGAATACGAGTATAGCCTCGTTTCATCCATTGCTTGAAATATATATCCCATAAAATTGGCAAGATTATTAACCACGAGCAAGATTGCTACTGAGCAAAGAACAAACACTCTCTCTGTGTCTTCGATAAAAACAAATGACGTAAAAGCAATAATGATACCCAAACACATTTGCGTTGCAGATTCAAGGAGAAATTGCCCTTTGGCCTCCCTTTTGTCTACCTCGCTTCTTGGAGTGCCGCCTAAGCGCAAATACACGCCATCATTAAATCCGAAATGACCAAAGCCAACATAACTTGCGTACAGAAGAAATAGTTGCCAATATCCATAGTCAGCAACTCCTAGTATTTTTGGCATCAGGAAAGACACTGATGCCATTACTAGAAAGGAAATACCCTGAGAGAACAGAGCGATAGCAACGTTTTTGGTAATACGGTTTAAGGACATAGCTAAAAGCTCTGTAATTGATTCCTAGCTAAGAACTTGCACACTACTGCAATAATCAAAAAGGCAGCGATATAGGTTCCGTATATCCAAGGCGAAATAATAAAGGAATAGAGATAGAAATACAGAATCGCGGAGTATGCAACCTCAACTATTGGACTCGTTTCTCTTCCTCGATATATCAATTGACACAGTGCACCCTCTACAAAACCCAAAATCAACATAAAGAGAAGTCCTCCACAAAACCCATAATCAAGAATGAGTCCGCGAAAGGCACTGAAAACATTGCCGTGCCCAGATGCAAGAACCGTATAAACTCCACCTATACGAGACACAAATCCTAGTTGAACAAAAGGGGCCATAAACGTATTGAGACCAAATTCATAATTTGAAACAGAATACTTAGAGGCCCAATAATCAAAATTCCAAACTTCTCCGAATAAGTATACTGAATACTTATCAAGCGCTGCCTGAACAGCCCATGAATCAAAAGAGCCAAATCTCAGTAAAAAAGTAAGATAGAATAGGAATAATAGAGCAATGGCAACGATTGCGCCTAGAATGAATCTTCTTGCAGTCACCTCAGGAAGACGTTTGTGAATTGAAAAATACCTGGCAAAATAAAAGCAAATCCACAGCATCGCAGACCCAATAAAGCCCGCTTTGCCGCTCGTTGTTAGCATAAGCAAAGTTATGGGAATTAAAGTACATAAGCACAGTGCTCGTTCTGATCTTTTTTGCGTATGGTTAAATAAATACCCACCTATCCCGGCTGCAGCATAAACAAAGCAGACCAGTATTTGAGACGCTATCCCAGATGACTTTGTTCCCAAATAGCGTTCTGCGCTAATAGAAGAGGTCATATCAAGAGTAGATGAAACGCTCGCAAAAGACGAGAATGAAATACCATACGTTGATGCCTGTATAAGAAAGTAGGCCAATCCAAGCGAAATAAATGATACCAATACCATTATTTCGTCTATTTTCAAACCAAGTCTCTTGTTGGCTCCTAGCCCAATAGCAGCATTTTGACAGCAACCTTGCTTAAAGAATGCTTGCTTTCCGATGAGATATCCCAATAACGTACATACCAGCATGCCAAAAAGCCATAGAGGACCCACCATGTTCCATGGCAAATCTTCAGCTGCAAAAGAACCAACTATACTGACCATCCAAACAAAACAAAAAATATTAATTGGTTGTAGCCAAGTTCCAGTTATACGCCTTGCTATAAAACACAGCAGGCCCAATAAGAAAGTGACAAGAATCAGCATGAATTCTCGCCCTTTAGAATTTTTTCATAAACATAAATATTGGAGTCTTTAAGCTGAGTGTTAATATCATCTAAGAATTTCATTGATCCATCTTGTTTATGGACAACCCGAATCGATGGACAATATAAGACTCGAACGCCATTTTTAGCTGAATTCCAGGCTAGAAGACCTTCTTCCGCAAATAAAAAAATGCCTTCATCGAAAACAGGATATAGCGCTTCTATTGCAGACAACGAAAAAACGATGAAGCTACCATGAGGCTGATAGACTGTTTTATTCTCCCTGTGACAACCTAAAGCAAACAATTCTCGAATTATCTTATTTGCACAAACCCCTAAACACAGCAACAATCTGCTTTCGTTTTTAAAGCCTAGATAGATTAGGCGTTCGGCCAACTTGCTTCTCTTAGCAATCATTGGGTTTTGTCTTTTTCCAGATAACGTTCTTATATCTGGTGCAAGAATACTTTTTTCCAAAGGATTAAACCCATTCAAAGAGAATTCTTCAATCACCGTATCTGGATTTGACACAACAAGCCATTGAAAAGCATACTCTGAAACAGCATGGGTTATTCCGACATTGTTCCCATAGCCGTATCCCCTATTTTCAACGCTTAAGAAATCAGCTCCATACTGATTTGCT
Source organism: Adlercreutzia sp. ZJ473 (assembly GCF_013185065.1). Taxonomy (GTDB): domain Bacteria; phylum Actinomycetota; class Coriobacteriia; order Coriobacteriales; family Eggerthellaceae; genus CAAEEV01. The sequence continues at coordinate 10,934 of NZ_JAAVTO010000029.1, forward strand.
AAACGCTGGAACTCATTTTCGGACACATCGTCATAGTAGCTATTCACGATTACGATATGGAATGTATAGTTATGGATTTTTTGAACAGTAGATTCAAGAAATGTCTCTAGATCTTTTGTGTTTCGATAAGTTAGCACTATAAAGACAACGTCATAGGACTCGGGCAAAATACATCACAACCGATCATTCATTATTGAGTCAATCACCGTAGAGTCACCAAATATTTCTGGTGAATCGTACGGTCTATCCGGAAAAGCATCAAAGTCTATGTCTAATTCGTATCCTTTTGATTCAATGTAGTCAGATACATATTCCCCCAAGGCAACAGAAGTGCCGCTACAGACATTAATTATCCCCGTATACTTTTCCTGTCCAACAATTGCAACAATTTGACGAGCTGCTTCCGTAATAGAAAGAAAGTCATATTTGTTCTTTCCTGAATTTAAAGGAAAAGAGCAATCCCCCCTTTTTGCCGCTTGGTCTATTTTTGCAAATATAGACTGAGCTCTACTATTATCACCAACAAGATAATAGCCTCTCAGCCAAAATAACCGTGTCTGAGAATTCTGGCATATAATCTCCGCCAGCTCACGCAAGGCATTCTTTGAGACACCATAAAAAGACATGGGATTGCATGGTGTAGCGCTGTCAACTTTTCCCTCCCAATAACCAATCTCATGCATGGAGCCCATAACTGCAATCTTTTTAACGTTTCTATCAACAGCTCGACGTAGTAGATCAACATGTAGGGGCAAATCTTCTATATGCGAAAAATGGGAGTGATTGAACCCGTTACGCCATGCGAGGTGAATCAAAACATCAGACACCTCTAAAAGATCATCTATTTCACCAAAAACATCACGAGCAAAAAAACTAGCTTTCGGATCTAAATCCTCTTTGGACCTATCGACAGCAATAACTCGATAATCCGCGCGTATCAGCTCGTCCACAACATGACGACCAATATAGCCATTTGCCCCCGTTACTAAAACTACTTCGCCTTTGCTCATAGATGCTCCTACAATAAATAGTTAGCGTTTATAGAATAAACATCAGGAATGCCCTTGGAGTTTCGTCTCCACCGCTTTGGTGCAACGATTATTTTTTGAGGGTAAGCACTTAGATATGCGCCCCACCATGAAAAAGTGCTATTTGCTATAACAAATTGCTTACAAGAGTAAAGCGCTCTCAACGACTCATGAGCGTTCAGACCCTCTACATACACGACTTCGAAAGGAAAAACAAAGGACTGTCTTACATGATCCAGATCATCTGAAAAAACAAAAAATTTTGCGTTGTCAACTAAAGTGTTAACCAGACGCATTCCGCGATAGTAGTATTCAGGATCACATACATCTAAGTTTGTTCCTTTATAACCATGACCGCAACGAATGCTGACTCCAACAGGGTTCTCGCAAGAGCATATCGCTCTAAGGTATTCAGATTCGAGGGATTTGATCGGCAACGATACCCTAAACTCCTCTCGTATCTGCTTTTCGACGGACTCGAAATGAGTAGCGCCCTGAAAATACCCGTAAACATATCTGATCTCTCTATCAGAAACGGGTGGCTTATAGTAATAGGCGTCGAAATTGAAATAAAAGCCTTGATTTGCAAACCAATCAAATACTCTTTCGCCAATACAGTCAGTATTATTTGCAGTTCTGATGATTTTTTGCAATCCTCTATAGAGCTTCTGTGCCATCCGTGCCCTTCGATATTCTCGTTTCTCAAGTGGAAAATCGTTTATCATTCGGGTTTCAGGGATAGAAAGGCCATCTAATCCATAATCTCGTATTCCATAAGACTCAAAAGAACCTAGATCAAATACAATATCGTCATCATTGAGCAACTTGGAAAGACTCAGGGCATACGCATACTGGAACATTTGGTTTCCCAAGCCACCTATTAAACGCACAACAATCATTTATCGATATGCCTTATCCATTGATTGCTGGCGGAGTCCCATCTCTTTATTACACGCACAGGATTGCCAACCGCGATAGAACAGGGGGGGATATCTTTATTCACTACAGAGCCCGCTCCTATAATGGAGTTATATCCTATTCTTACCCCAGGAAGTACAACAACGTTTTCGCCTATCCAACAGTTATCTTCAATAGCAACAGGAGCAGTAATTAAAGGCTGCTGCGAGTATCCCTCATCGCAGCAATACATGCCATGATTCTCTGTCGTAATCAAGATATACGAAGCTGCAAGAACGTTATTACCTATACAGCAATCATCTGCCACTAGAAATCTACAATCATCACCAAACATGGTATTGTCTCCGATAGTTAAACTGGGAGACAAAGATTCCCCACCATGCCTGTCATAGCAGTAAAGTCTGCATCTTTTTCCCAGCGATATATTTTTCCCGAATGCAACATACTTAGGCCTGCGGCAACTAAAATCTTTACCGATCACCAAACCTGACCCATGCTGAATCGCAATCGTACTTGGAACGTGTCGCAGTGATGAAACAAGTGCTTTAATCACCCTTTTTATATCCATGTACAACTCTCTCCATACATATCCAATTTACAATCATCACCTTTTAAAAGTCTTGATGATTGCCCAAGAAAGAATCGCCAAGGTACTCTTCAAAAACCCTATCGATTCAACATCGTGATATAGCCTCCACTGATAAGCTAATAGCTTTCTTTTATCTGCGGACAAAGAATTCCGCCTCATCCTATAGCGAGCCAGTACCTCTGGCATCCCATATGCTTTGTGGCCATCTCGGCTTATGCGCAACCACAAAGCAAAATCATTACGCTTTTTTATATCTGGCGCATAGTACTTCCCAATGGAATTGCAATCATAAATAACCGTACTATTTCCTATTGGATTGCCGCTAAAAAGAATTTGGTTGTAACCTGCTACTTTATATGGCATAGCCACAGAAATAAGTTTGGAAAAATCTTCATTTCGCTTTTCGTACGCAGTGCACGAAAAAACCGCCCCCCGTAAACGCATGAATTCTATTTGCGTTTCCAGTTTGTTAGGCATCCAGTAATCATCACTATCAATAAAGGCAATATATCTACCTCTTGAATTTTGTATGCAAAGATTTCTCGAGGCCGCAACACCCAAGTTATCAACATTTTGAAAGAGTCGTATTCTTGAATCCTTGAGACATAACTCCTTAATCGCCGCCACAGATCCATCCGTAGAGCAATCATCGCAAATTAGCAACTCAAGGTTTCCGTATGTCTGGGCGAGAACAGAATCGATAGCAGCGCGAATGTAACGCTCACAGTTAAATGAGGGCATTATCACTGAAACAAGATCGTTGCTTGAAGCGTCTACTAACAACTACCGTGCTCCTTCGTGAGTAAACAAAACTCGGATTGTTTTGCAGATAAGTTCCCAATCCAGAGCAAAGCTGCAATCTTTAATGTATTTCAAATCGAAAACGATCTTCTCTTCAGGTAAAAGGTCGTAGCCGCCATTTACCTGGGCCAGACCCGTGATGCCGGGCTTAACCATCATGCGCTGGGAGAAGCCGTGGATGTACTTCTCGAACTCCCCGTAGAACACCGCACGCTCGGGACGAGGGCCTATGAGCGAGAGGTCCCCCTTCACGACCGACCAGAACTGGGGCAGCTCGTCAAGCCGGTTTGCCCTGATCTTCTTTCCTATGGGAGTGACGCGAGGGTCGTCTCCTTCGGCCCACTGCGCGCCGCGCTCCTCGGCGTCGACGTACATGCTGCGGAACTTGACGATGGTGATGGGCCTGCCGCCCAGACCCAGACGCTCCTGTTTGTAGAAGACGGGACCGGGAGAGTCCTTCTTGATCTTGTAGGCGATGACGGCCATGGGAATCGCGCACACGACGAGCGCGCAGGAGCAGCTCGCTATATCGAAGACGCGCTTCGCGAAGCGGTACAGGTAGCGCTTGGGCAGCTCGTCCGGGTCGATCTTCTCGAGCTCGACCACGCGCGTGGTGTCGACGAGCTTGGCGACCGTTTCTGCAACGGCGGGGTCAACTTCGTCGTTGTAGTTGGCGTGGGGCAGGACGTCTCCCGCATGCCGCCGCTCTGCAGTGTCGGAGCAGACAACCGCACCACCCTCAATAGCTAAATCAGCTTGGTCATCGAACCTGTCGGCAAAAGCCGGGGATGCGATCTCGAAGCTGACGATCGCAGGCCGCCTGGCCGAGGCGGAGTTCCTTTCGTCAACGACCGTCATGCAAGCGCCGCAGCTGACGCGGCGGGCAAAACAGACCCGCGTCCCTTTCTACCAAATGCGCATTTGGATTTTCTCGGAACCAGCTTGTATCCGTTGTCTAGCTGGGCTTTCAGGGTGTTCAGCAAGCAACTTCCGAAGTTGTGCCTAATTATGACTTGTTCGACGCGCTCCTGCGCGTAGATCGCGGGACCCGGGGACTCCGACTTTATCCTGAGCGCCACCGCCGCCATGGGGAGCGCGAGGACGACGAGCGCCAGCCCGCACGCGCACACGTCGAACGCGCGCTTCACGGCGCGGTACCCCAGGCCGCCCGCGACATGCGGCTCCTCGAGCACGACCACGTCATCGCCCGGCAGGAGCCTCCCCAGCACGTCGGCGGGGATGCCCCCCTCGCGCAGGCCCGGCTCGTGCCTGCCGGCCGCGTCGGCCGCAGCCGCGGCCCTGCGCTCCTCGGGCGTGACGCAGGCCTCATCGACTTGCAGGGCGTAGCTCATGCGCGGGCCCCCGCGCCCTGCCGGGCATGTCGGATCTGCTGGGTCAATTGACCTAGCAGATCATCCGGACGCGAGGCGCGAGGCGCGCCCGAGATGACTCGATGTCCCGAATCAGGGACAGAAACGCACTCGCAGGCCGCGCCACCCGCGCCATCGGCCCCCGACTTCCTGAAATCGGCCTTTTCGGAAGTTCGCGAAGCTCGCCGGCTGCCCAGCTGCCTGACTGCCCAGCCGGCGCTCGCTTGCCTGACTGACCGTCTCGTCTATTCCGGCGCCTTCTCTTCTTGCATGCTGCAGATTCGCTTCGAGGCTTCTAGGATTGCATCGTATCGAAGAAGTCATGCAACGAGATCAACAGCGAGGTGTTCTCAATGAAGGCAGATATCGAGAAACGAGCGGGGAAGGCGAGCTCCGCCAGAAGAGGTGGCATGTCAGAGAAAGGCAGGGCGTCCGCCGAGGAGGAAGGCGGCGCGTCGAAAGAGGGCAGGGCGCTTGCAGAAGGAGAGGGTGGGACACCTGTCAAGGAAGCAGACAGCGTGCTGGAGATGGACGGCGCATCCGCCGCCCAAGCAAACAGCGCCCCCATCAACATGGGCAGCTACGAGCGCTTCCTCCGGGATCAGGGCTTGGCGCCGGGCACGGTGCGCCTTTACGTCAGGGTGGCGTCGGACTACCTGAGGGAGTTCGGCAGCCCCAGCCGCGAGGGCGCGAGCCGCTATCGCGACGAGCTTGTCGGCAGGTGCAAGCCGGCTACGGTCAACCTGCGGGTGAACGCCCTGAATCGCTTCCTCGCGTACGAGGGCATGCCCGAGTGCAGGGTCGGCTGCGTGCAGGTCCAGCGGCGCAGCTACCTCGAGGGCGTGATCAGCGCGGGGGAGTGCCAGCGGCTCGGGCGCATGCTGCTCGAGCACGGTCACATGACGTACTACTTTGCGGTGAGGGTCTTGGCCTCGACCGGCCTTCGGGTGAGCGAGCTGCTGGAGCTGACCGCCCGGGACGTGCGCGCCGGCCACCTCGACGTGGTGTCCAAGGGCGGCAAGGCCAGGCGGGTGTTCATCCCGTCCTCGCTCTGCGCCGAGCTGGGGCGGTGGCTCGCGGAGGAGGGCCGTGTGGAGGGCTGCGTCTTTCTCAACGCGCGGGGAGAGCGCATCACCGCGCGCGGCCTGTCGGGCCAGCTCAAGGTGCTCGCGGAGCGCTACGGCATCGACCCTTCGGTGGTGTACCCGCACTCGTTTCGACACCTGTTCGCGCGCAGCTTCCTCGACGCGCGGGAGGACATCGCCCTCCTGGCCGACCTCATGGGACACTCGTCCATCGAGACGACGCGCATCTACCTGCGCCGCACCGCCTCCGAGCAACGCGCGGTGGTGGAGGAGGTGGTCACGTGGTGAGCGCGCGATCCGCGGCGCGAGCTACGAGTCCGCGGCGCGAGCCTGCGACGCTTCCCGCGCCAGGTCGCCTCAGCGCCGCGGCAGCGGAGGCGGGCGTCGCGTCATGCGCCGGGGCTGATGGCAAATCTTCCGAAGTCGCAAGCGAGCCATAAACATTTCTCCCAAAAGCATATAGAATTGGGATATAAATGACGAGCTTGGGAGAAAAGGCATGAGGGAATTCAGCTACGATAGCCTGAAAACGCGCACTTGGAGCAACGAGATCATCTCCTACGTGGCTCAGATTCATGAGTATCGGGGCAGACAGGAGCTGCTTCTTCGGCAGAAGCCCGTCGCACTCGGCAGGCTCATCGAGATCGCAAGGATCCAGAGCACGGAAGGATCCAACGGCATCGAGGGCATTCGAACCACCGCGCCGCGCCTGCGCCAGCTGGTTGCAGACAAGACCACTCCGCGGAACCGCGATGAGCGGGAGATCCTCGGATATCGCAACGTTCTGGACCTGGTGCATGAAAGCTATGAGTACATCCCCGTGCGGCCTAGCTACATACTGCAGCTCCACCGTGACCTGCTTCGCTTCACCGGCTTCTCGTTCGGTGGAAGATTCAAGTCTGCCCCCAACGAGATCGACGTCGTGCTTGGCGGCGGAGAGCGTGCCGCCCTGTTTGTTCCGCTTGCGCCTCATGAGGTGCCGGATGCCATGGAGGGCCTTTGCGATGCGTACGATCTCGCATTGCGCGAGGGGGTAGTGGATCCGCTCATCTTGATTCCGTGCTTCGTGCTGGACTTTCTCTGCATCCATCCCTTTGAAGACGGCAATGGTAGGATGAGCAGGCTTCTCACGTTGCTGCTCCTGTATCGAGCGGGCTATACGGTTGGGCGCTATGTCAGCATCGAGAAGGCCATAGCGAACACCAAGGAGGCATACTACGACGCTTTGGCGGCGGCGGATGCGGGCTGGCATGAGGGCGAAAACGACCCGAAGCCGTTCATAGAGTATATGCTGGGCGTGGTCCTCTCGTGCTATCGGGACTTGGAGGAGAGGGTCTCTGTGGTCGAGGCCGTAGGCGCGAGGAGCACCTCCTACGATGTTGTGCTGCGCTATGCGCAGGGCGTAATAGGCACGTTCTCGAAGCGCGATGCGTTGGAGGCATGCCCAACCTTGGGGAGCTCCTCGGTGGAGTCCGCGCTTAAGAGGCTGGTTGATGAGGGCGTGCTGGTCAGACTCGGATCTGGCAGGAGCACGCGCTATGTGAGGAGCGATGTCGTGAAGGAGGAGGTCGGGGGCCTTGCTCACCTCGCTCGCGGTGTATAATGCGCCCGGTAAGTTGGCTTTCGGGGTGAGCTGCGGGACTGAGGCTTGAGGCTTGGAGCCTAGAACGGTCTTGGGGCCCGGAAGCTGTATTTTGCGGTCTGGGGCCGAAGCGGGCCCTTGGGACTGGCGTCCAAGATGAAGGGGAGGATGCTTGTGGCGGTGAGCAAGCGCAATGACACGAACTCGACGCGGTTCGCGCCGGGGTCGGGCTTCACGGTCGAGGAGCGCAAGGTCGACGTCACCCAGCTGAGGGCGCACCCCTCCAACTCCTATTCCATGGACCCCGAGGCCATCGAGTCGCTCGCCGAGAACATCAAGGCGGTCGGGCTCATCCAGCCGCTCTACGTGCGCGAGGTCGAGGACGGCGGGCTGCAGATCCTCTCGGGCCACCGTCGCACCCGCGCGCTGCGCAAGCTCGCCGACGAGGACGACTCCTTCCGCATGGTCGACGCGCGCGTGGCCCGGGGCCTCTCAGACGCCGAGGCGCTTCTGATCCTGCACTCGGCCAACATCTTCCGCCCCGTCTCCAAAGACGAGCGCATCCGCCAGTCCGAGCAGCTCAAGGCCGAGGTGGCCGAGCTGCGCGCCGACCATCCCGAATGGCACGCCGTGCCCACCGACGACATCATCGCCGGCATGCTCGGCATGACCGCGAGCACCTACAAGCGCCAGACGCGCATCGCCAAGAAGCTCGTCCCCGAGCTCTACGAGCCCTATGAGCGCGGCGAGCTCGGCTCCATGACGGCGCTCGAGCTCGTCAAGCAGGAGCCGGGCTACCAGCGTGAGTTCGCGCGCGTGCTCAAGGAGAAGAAGCCGCGCGACAAGCGCGAGGCGGCGGTGGTGTTCGAGGAGTTCAGCGCCACGGTGGCCGACCTCATGGGCGAGCTCGACCGCGACGTCGCGCGCGTGGAGGCGACCCTGTTCAAGCTGCGCGACACGATGCGCCGCCGCGGCCAGCCCACCTACGTCGACCTCGAGCGCCTTGCGTCCGTGCGCGACAAGATCAGCGACATCCTCGAGGCGCGCGACGCGTAGGGCTTCTGGTAGAATCTCACCACTTGCTGGGCGAAGGCGTGGGAGGCAACGTGGCAGAAGAAGTGCGCGGAGGTATTGGGGTGACGGGGGATTGCGAACGGGAGCGCGCGGGCGCGCCCGGCTCCGGCAGCGCTGAGCTGGCCGAGCCCGCTTCTGGCGCCCCCGACCCCGACTTCGATGGCGCCCCCGGCGCCTCCGATCCCGTGTTCGCCGCCGAGCAGGCGCACCTCACGTCCACCTATGACGCGCTGGTACGCATGGCGCGTGAGCTGGTGGCCAAGATGGAGCGCACGGGGGAGCAGGCGGCGGCCGACAAGCTCTCCATGTCCGAGGAGCTCGCGCCCAACTTCGCCACCTACGCCGACGCCATGGAGACCTACGCCGACTTCGCGGCCATGAACCGCGTGATCGACGCGTACAACGTCTCGCAGAACCTCGACGCCGAGCGTCTCTCGAGCATCCGCCTGCTGCTGCGCCAGCCGTACTTCGCGAAGGTCGAGCTGCAGTACAAGCCGGGCGCCGCGCCGCGTGCGTTCTACCTGGGCGCGGCCGGGATCTCGGACGACAACTGCCGGCGCATGGTGGTCGACTGGCGCTCGCCCGTGGCTGAGGTGTACTACAATCAGGACAACGGGCCCACGTCCTACGTGGCCAACGGGCGCACCATCAACGTGGACCTCAAGCTGCGCCGCCAGTTCGACATCGCGGGCAGCCGCCTGAACGCCTACTTCGACACCACGGTGGCCATTCAGGACGCGCTGCTCCTCGCGTCGCTCTCGCAGCAGCGCAGCGCGCAGATGAAGGCCATCACGGCCACCATCCAGCGCGAGCAGAACCAGGTGGTGCGCCACGCCGACGTTCCCGCGCTGCTGGTGGGCGGCATCGCCGGCAGCGGCAAGACCAGCGTGCTCATGCAGCGCATCGCGTATCTGTTCTACCAGAACCGCGAGACGCTCGACGCGCGCGAGGTGTTCCTCGTCACGCCGAACGCGCTGTTCCGCCGCTACATCGAGAACGTGCTGCCCGACCTGGGGGAGCGCAACCCCGAGATCCTCACGTGGGACGAGTTCGCCGCCTCGCTCCTGCCGCCCGACCGCGGCACCGCGAGGACGCCCGTGCCGCCCGAGCTGTTCGACCGCATCGACGCGGCGCTGGAGGGCTTCGCGTTCGAGCCCGACGACTTCCGCGACGTGAGGGACGGCGGCGTGCGGTTCCTCACGGCGGCGCAGATCCGCCAGGTGTTCGACAAGTTCTCGAAGGCGACCGCCGGCCCGCACCAGGTGACGCTCGTGCGCGAGGAGCTGGTGCGGCGCGTGGAGGGCAGGCTGGCGCAGATGGCGGCGCGCGAGGAAGCGCAGGACGAGGTCGCGGCCCTGCCGCTTGACGAACAGCTGCGCCTGTTCGGCGAGGTGGTCGACCCGCAGGACGAGCGCGAGGCCGCGTCCTTCGCGCTGCGCTTTTTGCGCGAGCGCCACGCGGGCGTGCTCGCGGCCGTGGAGAACGACGAGTGGCTGCGCGTCGACCGCATCGGCATGCGCCTGCTGGGGACGACCGACCTCGCGCCCGCGACCTGGCTCTACCTCAAGATCGCGCTCACGGGCCTGGGGAACGCGCAGGCGAAGTACGTGATGGTCGACGAGGTGCAGGACTACACGGTGGCCCAGCTCCGGGTGCTCGCGCGCTACTTCCGCCGCGCGCACTTCCTGCTCCTCGGCGACGAGAACCAGGCGATCGCGGAGGGGACGGCGACGTTCGACGAGGTGCGGAAGGTGTTCGCGCAGGCGGCGGCGCGCGCGGGTAGCGGTTCGGTAGCGGGGACGGTCGCAGGCTGCGGCAACGTGTCGGCCGGCGTGGCCACCTGCCAGCTCATGACGAGCTACCGCTCGACGCCTGAGATCACCGCGCTGTTCGCAGGGCTGCTCCCCGAGGGCGACCGCGTGCGCGTGGCCTCGGTGCAGCGCGAGGACGCGGCGCCCGAGGTCGTCACGTGCGCGGACGAGGCCGCATGGGAGGAGGCGCTCGCGCGGGCGGTCGCGCAGGCGGGCGCTGACGTGCGAGAGCACGGCGGCCTCGCAGCCATAATCGCGCCGCACAAGGGCGAGGCGAAGAAGCTGGCGAAGCTGCTCGGAGCGACCGCCGGGGGAGCTGCGAATGAGGCCCCGCAGGCGGAAGGTGCTGCCGATGACCCCGCGAGTGAGGCCCCGCAGGCGGACGGTCCCGCCCCCGCTGCCTCCGTCACCCTCGTCGGCAAGGGCGACGCCCTTCCCGCGAGCGGCGTCATTCTCATCCCGCTGCAGCTGGCGAAGGGCCTCGAGTTCGACCACGTCATCATCCCCGACGCAAGCGAGCGAGCCTTCCCCGCAGGCGGCGGCCGCCTTGCGCGGAACCGCCTCTACACCACCGTCTCGCGCGCCACGCGCCGCATCACGCTGCTGTCGAAGGGCGGCCTCACGAGCCTGCTGCCGCGCCTGCGCGCGTAGCTCGCGCGCGCCGTCCCTTCGCCTCCTTCCTCGCGCCCTGCGAAAAAGCGCCCTTGAACAGCGGGGTGCTGTCGGCGGGGCCGTTCCGTGGTAGACTGTTCCCACTTTGTCTCCAACGCCAAGAACGTCAGAGGAATCGAGTGTCGTTTATGAAACTTTACAACCCGCATGAGATTGAGCCGCGGCTTCAGGCTGCCTGGGAGGCGGCGGGGCTCAACGCCGTCCAGGAGGACGCGAGCAAGCCCAAGAAGTACGTCCTCGAGATGTTCCCGTACCCCTCGGGCGACATCCACATGGGGCACGTGAGCAACTACACCTACGGCGACGTCATCGCGCGCTACTCCAAGATGCGCGGCTTCGACGTGCTGCACCCCATGGGCTGGGACGCGTTCGGCCTGCCGGCCGAGAACGCCGCCATCAAGCACAAGAGCCACCCCGCGAAGTGGACGTACGCCAACATCGAGACGCAGAAGGCGTCGTTCAAGCGCATGGGCTTCTCCTACGACTGGGACCGCACCGTGGTGGCGTGCGACCCCGAGTACTACCGCTGGGGCCAGTGGATCTTCCTGCAGTTCTGGAAGCGCGGGCTGGTGGAGCGCCGCAACTCGCCGGTGAACTGGTGCCCGAGCTGCGCCACGGTGCTCGCGAACGAGCAGGTCACCGAGGGCCGCTGCTGGCGCTGCGACTCCGAGGTGGAGAAGCGCGACCTCACCCAGTGGTACTTCAAGATCACCGACTACGCCCAGGAGCTGCTCGACGACCTCGACCAGCTCGACGGCTGGCCGGAGCGCGTGAAGCAGCAGCAGGCGAACTGGATCGGCCGCTCGGAGGGCGCCGAGGTCGACTTCACGCTGTGCGACGCGGGCGGCAACCCCACCGACGAGACCATCACCGTGTTCACCACGCGCGCCGACACGCTGTTCGGCTGCAGCTTCTTCGTGCTCGCGCCCGAGTACAAGGGCCTGCATGACCTGGTGGTCGGCACGGAGCACGAGCAGCCCGTCATGGAGCTCGTGGAGGCTGCGGCGAAGGTGAGCGCCGTGGAGCGCGCCCAGGGCGACCGCGAGAAGCACGGGGTGTTCACAGGCCGCTACGTGGTGAACCCCGTGAACGGCGAGAAGGTGCCCGTGTGGGTGGCCGACTACGTGGTGGCCGACTACGGCACCGGCGCGGTCATGGCCGTCCCCTGCGGCGACCAGCGCGACTTCGAGTTCGCCCGCAAGTACGACCTGCCCATCATCCCCATCATCCTGGGTGAGGACGACCCGCTGTATCCCCAGCTCAAAGACGAGCAGAACCGCGCGGTCACCACGGTCGACTGGGAGTGCGCCTACGCGGCCGAGGGCATCCTCGTGCAGTCCGGCCCCTACACGGGCCTGGTGGGCGGCAAGCACTCGCCGGCCGAGGAGGCCGTGGTCGCCGAGCTCGAGCGCCGCGGCGCGGGCCGTCGCAAGGTGGAGTTCCGCCTGCGCGACTGGCTCATCTCGCGCCAGCGCTACTGGGGCAACCCCATCCCGGCCATCCACTGCCCCAGCTGCGGCGTGGTGCCCGTTCCCGAAGAGGACCTGCCGGTGCGCCTGCCCGAGGACATCGACCTGGCCGCGGGCGAGACGCTCGCCACGCACGAGGGCTTCGCGGCCTGCACCTGCCCCGTCTGCGGCGGCGACGCGTGCCGCGAGACGGACACGATGGACACGTTCACGTGCTCGAGCTGGTACTACATGCGCTACACCGACCCGCACAACGAGAAGGAGCCGTTCGACCCGGCCAAGACCAACGCGTGGATGCCGGTCGACCAGTACATCGGCGGCATCGAGCACGCCATCCTCCATCTGCTCTACAGCCGCTTCTTCACGAAGGTGCTGCGCGACATGGGGATGCTCTCCTTCGACGAGCCCTTCACGAACCTGCTGTGCCAGGGCATGGTGCTCGACGCGAACGGCGAGGTCATGAGCAAGTCCAAGGGCAACGTGGTGTCGCCCGAGGAGATGATCGCCAGCTACGGCGCCGACGCCGTGCGCGCCACGGTGCTGTTCATGGGCCCGCCCGACAAGGAGAAGCTGTGGAACGAGGACGGCCTCGCGGGCATGTGCAAGTTCCTGAACCGCGCCTGGCGCACCGTGTGCGACCTCGTGGGCGAGGCGGGCGAGGACACCCTGTTCGGCGGCACCGAGGCTGACAAGGATGCCACGCACGCGGCCATGGACGAGCTGCGCCGCGAGCGCCACCGCGTGGTGGGCAAGGTCATCGAGGACTTCGAGCGCAACAACTTCAACACCGCCATCTCGGCGATCATGGAGCTCGTGAACGCCGCCTCCGCGTTCCTGCGCGCGGCCTCGCCCGAGCGCCGGCTGGGGTGCGCGAAGGCGGGCTCCTTCAGCCGCGAGGTGGCCGACGTGCTCGTGAAGCTCATGGCGCCCATCGCGCCGCACTGGGCCGAGGAGCTGTGGCAGACGGCGCTCGGGCACGCGGAGAGCTCCGTGCACTCCCAGGCGTGGCCCGAGTTCGACCCCGAGCAGGCCAAGGCCGACGAGGTGGAGCTTGCCGTGCAGGTGAACGGCAAGGTGAAGGCCAAGATCACCGTGGCCGCCGACGCCGCCGAGGACGCGGTGAAGGCCGCCGCGCAAGAGGCCGTCTCGCGGGCGCTCGAGGGCAAGGACCTCAAGAAGGTCGTCTACGTCCCCGGCCGCCTCGTGAACATCGTCGCGAAGTAGCCTGGGCCTTTCCGCTCCGCCCTTCGGTGTGTGAATACGCTTTGGAACTCCGCCGCCGCGCCGCGCTGGCGCGGCGGCGCTTTGCTATGATCGCACGCATGGCTTTCGATCAGCACATACTCGCAGGTAGGGCAGGCGCTTGGCACGTCGGGCGCGTGGCGGCTGGCGCGCGGGACGCGGGCGCAACGCGTGTGGCGGCTGGCGCGTGCGATGCGAGCGCGCGACGTTCCCTCGTGCGGGACGCGGGCGCGCGATGAGCGCTCGGGGGAAACAGCGGAAGGAGCGCGGCCTTCTCGGGCGCGTGGCGTCTGGCGCGTTGAAGCTGGCGGCTGCGTGCGTCGTGGCGCTGGCGGCGCTGGTCGTGGTGGCGAACGTGTACACCGTGGCCAGCACGCGCGATGACGTGCACACCGTGTCGCAGCTCGCAGGCGCGCATGCCGACGCGGTGGTGGTGCTCGGCGCGTCGGTGTTCGCCGACGGGACGCCGTCTGACATCCTGGCCGACCGCCTCGAGGTGGCGTGCGACCTCTACGAGGCGGGTGCCGCCGACGTGGTCATCGTGAGCGGCGACAACCGCGACTCCCGCTACAACGAGTCCGACGCCATGAAGGACTACTGCGTCAAGCTGGGCGTTCCCGCCGACGATGTCTACGTGGACCACGCGGGCTGCGACACCTACGCCTCGATGTACCGCGCGCACTTCACCTACGGCGCGCAGAGCGCGGTGGTGGTCACGCAGGCCTACCACCTCTACCGCGCGCTCGCCATCGCGCAGGGCCTCGGCATGGACGCGCAGGGCGCGCCTGCCGACAAGGGCGCCTATGACAACCAGCTCAACTACAGCCTGCGCGAGGTGGGCGCGCGCACGAAGGACTTCGTCCAGACCCTCCTGAAGCTTCCCCCCGCCGACCCCGACCAGCCCATCACCCGCTAGGGAGAGCGGCGGGGAGTGGCAGGGGGCAAGCTCGTTGCCTCCGACCCGCTGCCTCTGGTCCGCTGCGGGCGCAGCAACGAACGCTTGATCAAATAACACCAATGACGCATTCGGCACCTTCGTTCTTGCGATACAATAGCTTGGATACTCAAACATATTGGAGGAGAAAGCTAATATGACACTTCTTGACCTTTTGAAGCTCATGAAGAGGCACTGGAAGCTTATGGTGGTCCTTCCAGTTGTATGCGCGATTGCGTGTGCGGGCGTTCTGCTCGTCATGCCGAAGACTTACTCGGCGACGGCGACCGTTTCCGTGTCGGCTGAGCCTGGCGGGATCGGTGGCGTAGCCGAAGGCGTTGCGAGCGAGGTCTCGGGACAGACGGGTCTTGAGGTGACGGCTAAGGCGAACACCACTGCGAAGACGGTGGCCATCACCGCTGAGGGCGGCGATGGCTCGGCATGCGTGAATGCCGTGAACGACACGGCGGAGAAGACGAAGGCCAAGTCTGCGTCGCTATACGATAAGGTTGCGGTGCAGGTGGCGAAGGCAAGCTCCGCATCCGACATCTCCCCCAGCCTGCCCAAGTACGTGGCAGTTGCGATCTTGGCAGGTCTGTTCATCGCCATCTGCTTGATCGTGGTCATTGACATGTTCCGTGCCCCGGTGCATTCCGCTGAGGAAGCAGAGGAGGTGTCGGGCGCTCCTGCGCTCGGCTATGCGGGGTCCCCTGATGGCGGCAGGCGTCTGCTCGCCAACGTGAGCTTCGCGGCGGGTACTGACGCGCGTGTGGTGTGCATCGTCCCCGTCGGCTCAGCTGTCGATGCTGAGCGCGTGTGCGAGGAGCTTGCCATGGCCGCGGCTACGGCTCCTCAGCAGTCCGCAGTCAGGCCGCGCTTCAGACCGACGAACCCTCTGTCGGCTGGCGTGGACGCGGCCTATGCGGCGCGCAATTCCGATGCGACGATCGTGGTCGTGCGCGAGTGGCTTGACAGTGCGCCTGATCTGGCTAGCACGGTACGCGAGCTCAAGCTTGCCGGCGTTGAGCCTGCGGGCTTGGCGCTCATCTCCGAGGGCAAGGGCGGTCGCAAGGCGAAGGCCGAGCGCAAAGCCGGACGTAAGGGGGGAGCTGGGCGCCACGCAGGTGCGGGTCGCTAGCTTCCGCGCAAGCCTCAAGGCATTGACGCAATCGG
Organism: Adlercreutzia sp. ZJ473; assembly: GCF_013185065.1. Taxonomy (GTDB): domain Bacteria; phylum Actinomycetota; class Coriobacteriia; order Coriobacteriales; family Eggerthellaceae; genus CAAEEV01. Next base: position 26,682 of record NZ_JAAVTO010000029.1, read on the forward strand.
GCTGCCGTCAGGCGGCCCGATTTTTTATGGCCGATGGGGGCTACGGAAGGGCTCCGTCTGCTGGAGGTTGCGGGAAGGGCCTTGGCGCAGGGGCTGGTAGGGGGCTGTCGGGCTTGACGCCGGGTACGTCTGGCGCGGGGGCTGCCCGGGTCCTTGGCGCAGGTCCGGGGAGGCTGCCTTGCTGGGGAGGAGGCGCGTGCCCGACACCACCTCGTTGAGCATGGTGAGCCTGAGGCCGAAGAGCGAGCCGACGGCGCGCACCACGAGGCTCACGACCCACAGCCCGTACACCATCGCGATCATCTCCACGAGCGTCGCGCTGCCGACGCCCTCGATCTCGCTCGGCACGAGCGCGACGAACCAGAGGGGCGCGGACGCGAACAGCCCGAGCGTCCCGTAGCGGGCGAAGGGCGCGTACCAGGGCGCTTTCGAGCCGTCGGGGCGGACGATGCGCAGTCCCACGAGGGCGTGCCCGAGCGTGCGACCGCGCGTGACGGCGGGGATGACGCCGAAGGTGACGCACGCCGCCGCCGACAGGACGAGCAGCGCACCCACGGGGTCGGCCTTCATGCCGAGGAGCATCTGGGCGAGGAAGCCCTTCGCCGCGGCGCGCGACGGGTCGACGGCGAGGGCCTTCGCCACCTGGAGCTCGCTCGGCTGCAGCACGAGCCAGGCGAGCAGGAAGAGCGCGGCGGTGACCAGCACGTCGACGGTGAACCCGGCAAGGCGCCGCGCCGCGCTCACGCGCGCGAGCCCCCGCTCGCGGGACTGGTCGTCCACCTCGTCCATGCCGGGCAGCGCCCAGCAGAAGGGGATCGCGAGCCAGAATCCCAGCATGGCGCCGGCGGTGTTCAGGACGAGGTCGTCCACGTCGAAGAGGCGGTACGGGTGCTCGTAGATGCCGAACAAGCCCGTGAGCTGGGACGTTTCGAAGAGCAAGGTGGTCGCGAACCCGATGAGCAGCACGTGGTACCAACGGCAGCGGAACAGGTACAGCAGAAACGCCCCCAGCGGCATGGTGAGCATGACGTTGAAGATCGCCTCGTACACGCAGGGGGTCTTGAGCGTGGCCGCCCACGTGGTGCGGTCGAGCAGGCTGAAGTCGGTTGACGCGCGGATGCTTTGGATCAGGTAGAAGGGGTCGAGCTGCGGTGACTGCGTGCTGGGGTTGACGTACCCGCGGTCGGGCGGCAGCGGAAGCACCACCAGGTAGCAGGCGCACAGGCAGTAGAAGGCGAACGAGAAGACCACGAAGGTCTTCCAAACCGAGATGGAGCCGAACCGCCGGTACTGCCAGAGGGCGTAGGGAAGCGACAGGAGGAACGCTATCAGGGGAAACGTGAGCATCCCGAACTTGATGTCCGATATGTAGGAGTCCATGGGCGCAGTCCTTCGCGAAGGGTCTGTCTTCTCGTTGCTTTTGAGCCTCCTATTCTAGCGCATGGAGCCGAAACAGCGAAAATAGGGTATTGACGAGTAATAGATTATGTCATATAGTAAATATAGTCTAAAACACAGGGAAGCAGCTCGGCCGTTGGCGCCGGGCTGCTTTTCGTTTGCGGTTGTTGGCGTATACTGGCTATCCGAACGATCTCGAAAGGCTCTGTCATGGCGAATGAAACTGACAACCAGATCCTCACGAACGACGAGAAGCGCGCCCGCCTTGCGGGCGGGCTGGGGAAGGGCGCGAAGACGTCCGCGGCGGCGGATGCGAAGGGCGCTTCGACGCCTGGCGCTGCTTCAGGCGCCCCGGCGCCCGGAGCCGCGCCCGTGCGCAGCATGTCGCAGCTCGCGAACGAGACGGTCGACCGCAAGCTGCTCGTGCGCGGCATCGCGCTGTGCGCCGTCGTGGTGATTGCGGCCGTTGTCCTCATCATGGCCCTCTCAGCCGGGGTGCAGTCCTAGAGCTCGAGATGCGGCGGCGCGCGCTGCCTTCGGGTCGCCTGCTCCCGCCCTGCTCTCCATCCCGCCCTGCCCTCCATCCCGCCCTGCCCTCCGTCCCCGCTGTCGCTTCGCGCCCTGCCCTCCGCCGCCCGCTTCCGTCCCCGCTTCGCCCCCTGCTCGCCGACGCTGGGGCGCGCCTGGAAGCCGTCTGGGAGGCCCGCGCGCAGGCGCCTGGCGTTGGTGGTAAACTCGTCCTCACGCAACGATCCGGGGCGCGCAGCACGCGTCCGCTGGCTGCGCAGCACGCAAACCTTCGTCTAAGGGGAATCAATGTACAAGATTCATTGCCTGAACAACATCTCGTCCGAGGGCTTGGCCCTGCTCACCGACGACTACGAGATCACCGACAACGTCGAGGAGGCCGACGCCATCCTCGTGCGCTCCGCCAACATGCACGAGATGCCCATCCCGGCCAACCTCAAGGCCGTCGCGCGCGCGGGCGCGGGCGTGAACAACATCCCGCTCGAGGCCCTGGCCAAGGCCGGCATCCCCGTGTTCAACACGCCGGGCGCCAACGCCAACGCCGTGAAGGAGCTCGTGCTCGCGGGCATGCTGATCGCCGCGCGCGACATCGTGGGCGGCATCGAGTGGGTCAAGCAGAACGCGGACGACGAGAACGTGGGCAAGGCCGCCGAGAAGGCGAAGAAGGCGTTTGCGGGCGGCGAGATCGCGGGCAAGACCCTCGGCGTCATCGGCCTCGGCGCCATCGGCAAGCTGGTCGTCGGCGCTGCCGAGGCTCTCGGCATGAAGGTCGTGGGCTTTGACCCGTTCCTCGACGCCGAGCGCGCCGCCGCCATCTCCGCGGACATGGCGTTCACCTCCGAGCTGGCCGAGCTGCTCGCGGCCAGCGACTACGTCACCATCCACGTGCCCGCCATGGACTCCACCAAGGGCATGATCGACGCCGACGCCATCGCGCAGATGAAGGACGGCGCGGTGTTCCTGAACTTCTCGCGCGACGTCCTCGTGGACGACGCCGCCATGGCCGCGGCGCTCGAGTCCGGCAAGGTCGCGCGCTACGTCACCGACTTCGCGAACCCCGCCGTGGTGAAGATGGAGCGCGCCCTCGTGCTGCCCCACCTCGGCGCGTCGACCGCCGAGGCGGAGGACAACTGCGCGAAGATGGCCGTCACCGAGATCATGGACTACCTGGAGAACGGCAAGAAGACGCACTGCGTGAATTAGGTTCCGTTCGCCCTGACGGGACGAACGGAACGCTCGACGCTGCGAAGGACCCTGGTACTCGCCCTGATCGGCTTAGCCGCTCAGGGCGCGCCCTCGCGGGCGCATAGTATGTCCTAAACAGGCCACTGGCCTGTTTACTGTTTTGCACACGGCGCGGCACGAAGGCCGCTTGGTGCAAAGGCGGGGCAATTGCGGGCATCAGGGCCCTTCTCGCTGACGTTACGAACAACCTGTGAAAAAGGCGAAACAGCGGCAGGTGGGATCGCCTTTTCCCTTATCGCCTCTTCGGCTCGAAGATGTCGCGCGCGCCCTTGGCGCCCTTGGCGCCCTTGGGCTTCGCGCCGCCTCCGCTGTCCCCGCGGCCCTCGCCCGCGGCGTCCTCGCCGGGGCGGTCCTCCACCATGTTGAGCAGCTCCTGCTGCGTGTGGATGTCGAGCTTGCGGTAGATGTGGTTGATGTGCGTCTTCGCCGTGCTCTTCGAGATGCAGAGCTTGTCCTGGATGAACGCCGCGTTGTGCCCCTTCGCGAGCAGGAACATGACCTCCGTCTCGCGCCGCGAGAGCAGGTAGCGGTCGGCGATCTCCTCGCAGCGTGCGTGGAAGCGCCCCTTGGCGCGCGCCCGCGCGTCGGCCTCGGCCTCCATCTCGGCCGTCACCTCGCCGTTCTCGTTGGGGGCGACGGGCTCCGGATGCTCGAGCTCAGCCTGGAACGCGCTGTAGCCGGGCTCGATGACCACGCGGGTGGGGTCGATGATCGCGCGGATCTCGCGCTGGCGCGGCAAGAGCGCGTAGGCGAGGATCACCGTGAACATGAGGAAGAGCGCCCCGTCCGCCTTGCCGAGCAGAAACGCCAGGTTCTCCATGGCGGGCAGCTGCGCCGCCATGGTCCCGAGAAACGAGGTGAGCGTGAGCAGGCCGCGCCCCAGCCCGAACACGAAGATGGGGGAGAGGCGGAACTCCTGCGAGATGTCGGCGAAGAACACCCACATGAGGCATTCGAAGCAGATGTAGCTGCAGATCACGAGGAAGTTGGCCGGCAGCGTCACGTTGGAGTCCAGGTACGGCAGGAACATGATCGAGCCCGCGATGACCGGGACGAGACAGCGGAAGATCATGTCCCAGTGCGACTCGCTCTTCGCGAGCGCGACCGTCCCGATGATGATCCCCACGCCCGCGCAGGCGGCCGCGCCCACCACGAGCTGCGACGTGATGTCGTTGATCGGCAGGATCATGTCAACGCAGATGTAGCGCAGCACGCCGATGCTGAAGCCGAAGATGAACGTGGGGACGCCGAAGCGCGTCACGAACGCCATGCGGCGGACGGGCAGCGGGTGGAAGATGGGCATCTCCTGGCGGCGGTAGTAGGGGATGGGCGTGAGCTTCCACAGCAAGAGCGCGGCGAACACGGGCAGGATGCCGGTGAGGACGCCGGCGACGGGCGGCAGCACCCAGTGGATGAACACGAAGTACGCGGCGACGCCGATCACGATGGCCGCCGCCGTGTTGAGGATGATGGTGGTGAACTCGTAGCGCGAGAACGCCGTGCCCCACAGCGCGATCATCGAGCTCGCGCCCGAGCCCATGGCCACGCCCGCGATTCCCGCGACGACCGTGCCGGCCTCGCCGGCCATGCACGAGAGGTACATGAGGTAGGTGCCGCCCGTGACGAGCACCGTCGCCATGATGAGCGCGTTCTTCCCCACGTAGAACTTGAGGAGCAGCTGGTTGGAGAACGCGATCAGGAGCAGGGATATCGTGAAGGCGACCGAGAACACGTCGAACACGACGGTGGCCAGCTCGTGGGTGAGGTAGGGGAGCGCGGGGAAGCTCTCGGACGCGGCGAAGATGGCGTCCGGCCCGAACACGGCCAAGTAGAGCCACGCTTGGAACAATCCGAAGCCTATGCACAGCGAGTTGAGGTCACCCGCTGAGTCTGATCCGTCGGCGCTGTGCGCGATGCTTATCGTAATGTGCGGAAAGCTTCCAGACACTCAGTACCCCTCCGTCGTACGATGCGAGCAGCTTGCTTCAAAGTTAGAGCTTACTCCAATAATTTACCATCCCTATTGTTTGATAATGATACCTCATCTCCACGAAAAAACTCATAATGCGAGCCGTATGAGCAAGCAAATTGGCGGTGACGGGCAGAAAGGGCCATCATGGCCCTGACCAGGCGCTGTCTGAATCGGGCTGAGGAAAATCAACCCTGAGGGTTGAGGTGAGAAAATGAAAAACGACCCCATGGATCGAACCTCGTCCCGCCCACCTTACGTATATTTCCATTGTCAGTGCTTTGCGAGCGGAGTCCCTGCGAGGCGCCTGCAGCGGCATGTCATGTTCTTCAACTGACAATCGTTCTCGCATGCGGCACTTGACGCAAGGACCTATGGTCACTCGCGCGAGCCCTCGCGGCTTGCGCAGGACATAGACGGAAGGCTCGCGTGGCTCTGCACGAGAAGGGTGCGGGCTTGCGCGGGCGACATCGACAAGGAGGGTTCCTTATGTGTTTTAGACCGGCAGACGCATCTGCAGGCGGCGGCCCGAACAAGTGCCCCGAGTGCGGCAAGCCCATCCAGTCCATGGGCGGCCTCGTCCTGAAGTCCTGCCCCTTCTGCAAGTGCGACTTCACCCCCTACCTCAACGGCGAGAAGGCCGTGCCCGGCGCGCCCGCGGCTCCTGGCGCTCCTGCGGCCCCCGGCGCCCCGAAGGCCCCCGGCGCCCCCGCGGCCCCGAAGGCCCCCGGCCAGTAGGATCGGGAACCTCAGCCTGCCCCGGCCGGCCCGCCTCGAAGGAGAGAGCGAGGCGAGCGCCGAGGGCAGGCAACCCTGGCTTCAAGCACGGCGCCTCTTAACTAGGGATGGGAGGCGGCGGCCGAGGCGGAGAACCACCTCCGGCGCGGCATGCTTGCAGATAGCGTGTTCTACCACGGGACATGCGAAAAGTTTTCTACGGTAATGTTAGAAACGTGGAAGAAAGAAGGAAAGTATGGCATACGGTAAACAGTGGCAGACCGTAATGGAGGACGGCACCGTCGTCACCCGCTCCAACACCTGGTCCCCCCCGGG
>NZ_JAAVTO010000030.1 GCF_013185065.1 Adlercreutzia sp. ZJ473
GGGCGGGCGGCCGCGGCCGCGGCGGCGGCCCGCCCGCCTTCCGCCCCTTCGCCATCCGCTTCCGCTTCCGCAGGCGCCTCCGCCCCTGCGAGCGCCTCCGCTTCCGCAAGCCCTTCCGCCGCCGCGAGCTCCCCCGCTTCCGCAGGCTGCTGCGCGGAGTCGTGCTTGCCGTCGTAGATGGCCTTGACGGTCGCCTCGTCGAGCTCTGCGGGCACGCCGTCGAACACCTTGCGCCCGCCCGAGAGCGCGATGACGCGGTCGGAGTACTCGAGCGCGAAGTCAACCTGGTGGAGGTTCACCAAGCAGGCGATGCCCAGCTCGTCGGCCGCCCACCGCAGACGGTCCATCACCGTGCGCGAGGACTTGGGGTCGAGGCTCGCGATGGGCTCGTCGGCCAGCATGAGCAGCGGGTCCTGCACGAGCGAGCGCGCGATGCCCACGCGCTGCTTCTGCCCGCCCGAGAGCGAGTCGGCGCGCGCGTAGGCGAAGTCGCTCAGGCCCACCTGCTCGAGCGCCTGGAACGCGCGGCGCTTCTCCTCCTCGGTGAAGATGCCCAGCGACCCGGCCAGGGACGACTTGTAGCCCAGCCGGCCCTGCAGCACGTTCTCCACGGCCGTGGAGCGCCCCACCAGGTTGTAGTGCTGGAACACCATGGCGATGCGGCGGCGCAGGGCGCGCAGCTCCCGCCTGCTCGCGGTGCACACCTCGCGCCCGTCGAACGCCACCACGCCCGAGGTGGGGACCACGAGCCGGTTCACGCAGCGCAGAAGCGTCGACTTGCCCGCGCCCGACGAGCCGATGATGCTCACGAACTCGCCGCGGCGCAGGCTGAACGTCACGTCATCGAGCGCGCGCGACCAGCCGTCGTAGCTCTTCGTGAGGTGGCTCACCGCCAGAAGAGGGCTTTCCTCTCGCATGGCCCGTCTCCCCTAGTTGCTGCTCAGCTTGCGGATGGGGTCATACCACGCGTCGTCGGTTCGCACGAAGCACTTCTTCTCCGAGTCCTTCTCGAAGATGCCCTTCGCGTTCTCGTCGTCGGGGTTGACGAAGATGCGCTCGTCGTTCGCCACGGCGTCCGAGCAGAAGTAGTCGATGATCTTGTTGCGGTCCTCGTCCGAGATGACGCCCTCGTTGAAGCAGAACGGCGCGTTGAGCACGGGCGTCGAGGCGATGATGGTGAAGCGCTTGCCGCGCACGGCGTCGAAGGGCGCCTCGGCGTCGGCCTTCACCTCGTACACCGAGCCGGGCATGTTGGCCTCGCCCGACACCAGGTTGAGGAACATGTCCACGTCGACGTCGTCGAAGGCGGCCACCTCGGCGTCGCCCGAGAGCAGGTTCACCGCCGAGCCCTGGTGCGAGTTGCCGAAGAGCACCTCGGAGAAGAACCCGCCGGCTTCGAGCAGCACGTCAGAGCTGTCGAGGCCGAACTCGCTCACGATGGCGGCGGAGGGGACCTTGAAGCCCGAGGTGGAGGTGGCGGTCACGAACGAGAACGACTTGCCCTTGATGTTCTCGATCGAGTAGCCCGCGCCGTCCTTGTACTGGTCGGCGTTCTCCTCGAGCACGCTGATGCGGCTGTAGTAGCAGGCGCCCTCGAGCCCGCCTTCCTCGTCGGAGTCGGTGAACGCCGCCTGCACCTGGGAGTTCTTCTTGTTCGCCTGCACGTAGCCCTCGGCGCCGAGCAGCGCCATGTGCGCCTTGCCCGTGGCGATCGACTCGATGGCGACGTTGTAGTCGGTGGTGGTGAGCAGCTCGGCCTTCCTGCCGCACGCAGCGGTGATGGCGGCGCCGATGGCCTCGCGCGAGGCGGTGAGGTCGCTGGCGGAGTTGTCGGGCAGCCACACCATGGTGACAGGCTCGCTGCTTGCGCCGCCCTGCGCCGCAGAGCTGCTCGAGCCTTCCTGGCTCCCTGACGAGCATCCCACGAATCCCCAGGTGAGCCCCATGAGTGCCAGAGCTGCCGTGCCCTTCACGAAGTGACGGCGGTCGATCGGTTGCGTCTCCATTCTTCACTTTCCTTCCTCGTCCCGCCTTGCGGGAGCGGGCCAGATGGCTTGTTGCGCCAGGCAAGCGGGAGTGGGAGGGGGACTCCGCTTGCGCCGGCATGGTGCCCATAGTAGGAGCGCCGTGTTTGAGGAAGGTCAAGTGCGCGCAAGGAAAGCGGACGAAGTTGGAAAAGATTCAGTCAAAGCCCAGGTGGGCGAAGCGGCGCTCACGCGTCGGGGTGGTTCCGCAGGGGCCGAAGCCGCGCCGTCGGAACCCCGCCCGCAGGACGTCCTCTATCATCCTTTATCTTCGTCTATCTTCGTCTATCTTCGTTTATCTTTCTTTATCATTCGTAAGTCCATCATGTTGCGCAGGTGGGAACCCGGCGAAGGCAAACCGCACCCATACGATCAGTCTTTCGAATCGCAAAAAAAGGGAGCAGCACGCGGCTGCTCCCTTGCATTCGGCGCGCGCCTCCGAGAGCTACAGGATGCTTGCCATGTAAAAGCCGTAACGAGAGACGCAAAGCGCCGCGACAGCAAGCACTGCCACGACTACGCTCGCCGTCCGGGGTGCAATCTTGCCTGCGCGGGTGACGAACGCCACCGCGCCAGCCGCGAGCGCCAGCGCAGCGCCGGCGCCGAGGCACAGCGCATCCTCCCCAAGCCCTGCGAATACAACCGCCTGCCAGGCAAGCACGCAGGCAAGCAGCACGCCGAGCATGCCGAGCACCAGCGCAAGCGCGCCGTCAAGCTTACCGCGCAGCACCGCCCACAACGCCATGCCGGCGGCGAGGCCGCCGACGAGGAACAGCGGCAGCGTCGGCGCGGCAATCCACGCGACAACGCCGTACGTTGTCGCGTACGCTCGCGTCATCACGAGCATCAGCACGACGCCGATCACGGCGCCGACTATGCGCACACCGCGCGATGCGCGCTTCTTCGACACGCAGAACACCAGGTCAACCGCGGCAACTACGCCAAGCGCGCACGCCGCGATGCCCTCCGAGGTGAGCGCGCTCGCGGGATTGTTGAGCACCGTCAGCGCCAGCGCAGGGCGCCCGAGGTGCCCGAGTGCGCCGAAGCAGCCCGCCGCCACCAACACGAGAGCGATCAGGGGGAACAGCCACGGGCGAGCGGTCTCGCGCTCGTCGGGGAACGTCGCCGCGCCCACGTAGGCGCCCGCAGCCAAGCCCGTGAGCACGGTGAACGCCAGCAAGGGGAATTCGGAAATCATGGTATACCAACCGTCCTAAGTCTAGTTGAGGGGAACAATCTCGTTGTCTACGATGCCGAACGGGCGCAGGGTCGCAAGCGCCGCGAGCGCGTCGTTCGCGGCGGCAAGCTGCTCGAAGCCGCCCGCCGCCTCCGCGGGCAGGGCGCCCGACTCCGCCCAGAACGCCGACTCCTCCAAGAGCACGACGTCCACCTGCGCAAACGCCGCGAGCGCCTCGAGCAGCTGCGGATAGAGCACCGCACGCGCACCCGCCTTGGAGTTGCGCACGCTCTTCGCGTACACGCCGAGCCACGGCGTCAGGTGCGCGGAGGCGAACGCCTCTTGCGCCCTCAGCTGCCGCGCGAGGTCGTCGGCGCGTCGTGCGCGAAACGCCGCGAGCGAGCGCCCGGCCAGCTGCGCCATGAACGCGCACAGGGCGGACACATGGTCGTCGGGCACCGCCTGGACGCGCCGCAGGGAAAAGCCTTGCTCGCGATAAGCCGCGCGCACCGCAAGCGTGTTCGCCTGGAACAGCGCCGCATCGTGCGCGCCCGTGTACGGCGACTCGTACGGGGAGGCTGGCAGGGCGCCCGGGCCCACGAACACGCGCACGTACTCATCGCGTGCGGCGTCGAGCAGCTCCGCCGCAGCCGTCGCGCCGAGGTGAGCAGGCGCCGACGGGCTCGCGGCGGCGTCAGCGGCTCCAACGGCCCCGGCCGCTCCAGAGCCATCGCCGGCGCCGCAGCAGCGCGCCCGCATGTCCGCCAGAAACGCCGCGAACCCCGCGAGCACATCGCTTCCCTGCGCGAGCTCCTCAACCACGTCCGCGGTCGCCTCGCTGAGAAGCGCCCCGAGAACCGCCTCGTCAGGCACGCCTCCCGTCAGCTTGTGAAAGAGCGTGTACAGGTGGGCGCGCGCCACCAGAAGCGCCTCGAGCTGCAGCGCGTCGCTTGCGCACTCGGCGCGCTCGGCGCCGCCAGCCCGCTCGTCCACGCGCCCGGCGTCTTCCCGCCCGGCACCGGCCGTCATAGCGTGACCGCCTGAGCACCTTCGCGCAGCGCCGCCGCGGCGGGCGTCACCAAGACGTTCGGCGACGTGTAGGCTGCGCTCGGCAGGTACGGCAGCTCGCTCACCGCGTCGTCTCCGTACTTCGCGCGCAGCTCGTCCATATCGCCGAAGTCAAGCGCGCGCATGGGGCACGCCGCCACGCAGACGGGCTGCATGTCAGCCGCGCGCAGGTCGATGCAGCTGTCGCATTTCACGATCATGCTGGTGACCTCGTCGAACTGCGGCGCTCCGTAGGGGCACGCCGCCATGCACATGCGACACTGCACGCACTTGCCGTCGTCGTGCAGCACGATGCCGCTCGCGTCTTTGTACATCGCCGTCGTGGGGCAGTTCGCCACGCACGCCGGGTTCTCGCAGTGGTTGCAGCTCATCACGTGGTGAAACAGCGCGGCGTCGGGGTACTCCCCGCACTCGAAGGTGTCCACGCGGCGGGGGCGCGGCCCGCACGCATGCATGTCGTGACGGTCCTTGCACGCCACCTGGCACGTGCGGCACCCGATGCAGCGCTGCATGTTGAAGTAGAATCCGTAAGCCATGACCGTCTCCTCCTAGTTCTCGTTGCTCGCCGCGTACATGGCGGCGGGGTCGGCGAGGTACGCGGGCGCAGCCGCGTCGTCAACGCCTGCGGCGAAGAACGGCGCGCGCTCGAAGTCCTCGCACAGCGGCTCCCCGTCGTACTTCTTCACCTCGATGAGCAGGCTGTTGTAGCCGTTCAGGTGCGGGAAGTAGTTGGACAGCTGATGGTCGGAGAGCATCTGCTCGCTGCCGCCGCGGTCGATGATGTCCTCGGGATCGCTCTCGTCGAACACCGAGTGCACGCCATGCGGGATGGCGACGGTTCCGGGCATCATGGATTGCAGCGGCTGCGCGATGCGCAGCATCTTGCCGAAGTCGTTGAAGCACATGACGGTGTCGCCCGCCTCGATGCCGCGCTCGGCGGCGTCCGCGGCGTTCATGAACACCGGGTTGCGGAACGCCTCCTGCGTCCACGCCATGTTGTCGTAGCACGAATGCGCACGGCGCATGTAATGCGGGGTGAACGCCTGCAGGGGGAACTTGCCCTTCTCCTTGGTCTCCCAGTTCGCGAAGGTCTCCTGGTAGCCGCGGCGCGGCACGAAGTAGTTCGCATAGGGCTTGAGGGGCTCGTCGGCGAGACCCGTGCGGTTGACGTTGTCGGCCTTGAACTGGCAGTAGATCTCCAGCTTGCCGGAAACCGACGGGCGCGGCCAGGCGGTGTCGGCCACGACCACCGACTCGCCATCTTCCCCGATGCCCAGCTTGTCGTCGCGGTAGCCCACGTAGTTGCGCGCGTCATCCGCAGAGCGCGTGCACACGTAGCAGCCGTCGGCCATGAACTGGTCGAAGGCCACCTTTCCCTCCTGGGTCGGATAGCTCGCGTGGTACTTCTCGTTGTCCTCGTCGGTCCAGGTGATGACGGGCTCCCACTTCGACAGGTCGGGCGCCAGCTCGCGCATGCCCAAAAAGTAGCCGAGCCACTGGTCGTAGTTGCTCTTCGGGTAGGCGTCGTCGGGGTTCGCGCCCATGCGCTCGATGATCTCGCGGAACACCTGCTTCTCGTCGCGGGCCTCGTACAGCGGCTTGATGAGCGGGCGCCACGCCAGAAGAGCGTCCTTGCGCTGCTTCTGGCCGTTGCCGTCGCCGAACGGGCTCGGCCAGGCAAGCTCCCCCCAGCTCTCGTCGTCGTTGCCCTCCCAATGGGTGATAACCGGCAGGATGATGTCGGCGAACTGGGCCGTCAGCGACAGCTTGATCTCGAAGGACACGCACGTGTCGGCCTGTCGCATCACCTTGATGGCCGTATTCAGGTCGCCGCGCGTCTGCATGAAGTTCGAGTTGGTGGCGATCAGCAGGCGCGGGTTGACCTCCATCTCCTGCGCCTCATGATAGGTGGGCGTGTTGGCGCGCAGCTTCGTCGGGTCGTTCACCGCGTCGGAAGAGCCCAGGTCGAAGGGGCCGTCGGAGGTGGTGATGTACCTTCCGTCCAGCATGCAGCGCCACCAGGCGGGGCCTTCGATGTTCTTGCCGGGACCGGTCACCGCAGGCGAGCCCACCAAGTTGTCGATGTAGCCGTAGTCGCCGCCCGCGTGTTGGATGAGACGGTAGCCCGAGTCGCCCGCATCCCATGTGTAGATGGCCGCCGAGCCGTGGCCCGACTTGCCGTAGTGGCCGCCTAGGGCCGACACGGTCATGAACGCCTGGGGAAGGTTCTCCGCGCCCAGGTAGCGGGAGGAGGCGTAGCTGTGCAGGAAGACGACCTTGTTCTCCTTGCCCGCGAGCTCCGCGTACCAGGTGATGTCCTCCACCGGCGTGCCGCAGATCTCGGCTGCCCACTCCGGCGTCTTCGGCGTGTCATCGTAGGCGCCCAGCACGTAGTCGCGGAAGTTCTCGTCGAGCTTCGCGTCGGCCGGCATGGTCTCAGGCGTGAACCCCACCGTGCGCTCGTTCACGAAGTCCCAGTCGATGACGTTGCCGCGCTCTTCGTCAAGGCGAATCATCTCGTAGATGACCGCCAGCAGAAACGCTGTGTCAGTGCCGGGGCGCACGCGAATCCAGCGAGCGTCCAGCGACGAGGCCGACTCGTTGTAGTTCGGCCCCACGTACACGAACTGCGTGCCGGACTTCTTGGCGTTGTGCAGCCAGTACATGGAGGAGTAGTGGCACCATGCGGGATTGCAGCCGTACAGCACGATGGTGTCGGCGTTCGGCAGGTCGTACTTGTCGGGCGCCATCATGATGTCGGGATGGTCGCCCCACGAGTACATGCCCAAAGCCTCGGTTTGGAAAGCCCACGTGCCGAACGACTCAACCTCGGAGTCGTAGATGGCGCCGCCGATGACGGGGAACATCGCCGAGCCGGGCGCCCAGCGCCAGGCGTTGCAGATGACGCCCTTCTCACCGTATTCCTCGTAGACGCGCTTCAGCTCGTCGACCACGTAGGTCAGCGCCTCGTCCCAGCTGATGCGCTCCCACTCGTCCTTGCCGCGCAGCTCGCCGTGGGCGTTCTCGCCGCCGCCGGGCTGCCAGCTCTTGCGCTTCATGGGGTACTTGATGCGGTCGGCGTTGTACACCTGCTGGCGAAGCGAGCGCCCTCGCAGGCAGCCGCGCTGCTGGGGGCAGTCGAAGCTGTCGGCATGCGAGTCGTCGGTCTTCTGGCGCACCACCACGCCGTCGACCACGTAGCCCATGTTCAGGCACATCTGGTTGCAGTTCTGGTGGCAGTGGATGGGCATCCACTCGCCCTTCCCGTCGACGACCTCGTCATCATGCGCCACGGCGTCGTGCGGCGCGGCGCCCCCGTTCGCACCCGCCTCAGCGGCATGCGCCGTGCCCGCACCTGCGGCATGCGCCAGCGCAGCGGCAGCGGCAGCCCCTGCGCTCAGGTGCAGAAAGTCGCGGCGCTTGATGCTTCTGTCAAGAAGTGACATATCTTGCTCTCCTCCTTCTTCCGTTCCGTGCCTTCGGAACCTCTGGACAGGAGAATACGGAGTAGACACAAGGTATGACAATTACCTATAATGTAAATAAAACTATGCTTGTAAGGTATATGCAGTGGTGAGCGGCTGAGGATGCGGGCGATCGAGCGCCTGCGGGACAGGCGCCCCACGGCAGCCGACGGAAGGAGCACGTCATGGAGATACGGACCCTCAGGTACTTCCTCGCCGTGGCGCAGGAGGGCAGCCTCTCGCATGCCGCCAAGCGGCTGCACGTCACCCAGCCCACGCTCTCGCGGCAGCTCGCCGCGCTCGAGGACGAGCTGGGACGCCAGCTCTACACGCGTGGGCACGCGGGCGTCTCCCTCACCGAGCACGGCGCCATGCTCGCGCGCTACGCCGAGAGCATCGTGGAACTCGCCGACAAGGCGCAGGCCGACATCTCGCTGCCCGCCAAGACCGTCTCGGGCAGCGTGCACATAGCCGCCGGCGAGACGCGGCTCGTGGGCACGCTCGTTGAGGCGATGCGCCGCGTGCGCGACGCCTACCCCCTCATCGACTTCCAGCTGTACAGCGGGACCACGTCGGATCTGATGGACGGGCTCGTGCGCGGGCGCTTCGACCTCATGCTCGAGTGCGAGATGCAGGCGCACGTGAACCTGAACGCCCTCGTGCTGCCCGAGCGCGACCGCTGGGGCATGGTCATGCGCCGCGACGACCCGCTCGCCTGCCGCGCGAGCGTGGGGCCTGCGGACCTCGAGGGGCGGGCGCTCATCACCCCGCGGCAGGGGGCGAACGCCGAGCCGCTGCGCAGCTGGCTGGGGTCCCTCGCGGAGACCGCCGAGATCATCGCCGCGTACGACCTGCCCTCCAACGTGCAGTGGCTCGTGGAGCGGGGTTTTGGCATCGCCTTCACCTACGAGGGGCTGATGTCGTCGGACGGGTCCAGCAAGCTCGCCTTCGTGCCGCTTGAGCCTCGCATCGAGTCGAGGCAGGGCATCATCTGGCGCAAGTCGCTGCCCACCAAGCAAGCCCAGGTATTCCTCGACGTCCTGCACGAGGTGGTGGAAGAGGCGGCGAAGTAGCGCGGCAAGGTAGCGCGAAGCCGGCATGTTGCGGCCGCAGCGCCCCCGATGGCCTTTTGCCTGGTTCACTTCGGGAAACCCATCGGCTATGCTGCCCTCATGACGAAAGGCCGACCAGGCAAGGAGGACGCCATGGAGACGGAGTGCGAGGTCATCACCATCGGGAGCGAGGAGAGCTACGAGGACCTCAAGGAGGCCATGCAAGCGCAGACGCACTGGGTGCGCTTCTTCATGCGCCCCTGCTGCCCGGCACCGGGCGAGGGCACGGCCCGCAGCCTCGCCGAGCGGCTCAAGTCCGAGATCGACGCACGCGCCGACTTCGCCGAGGAGCAGCGCGCCGACCTGAAGGGCATCGTCGACGAGCGGCTCGCCTGGTACCTCGCCCTCCCCGTGAGCCACACCGCCTAAAGGCGGGCACGTTGGGTTATGCCTTCGAGGCATAGAGCGAATTACGCTACGGGCAGTTCGCCTGCGCGCGCCTTCGCCTTACCATATGCTCAGGTTTACGACGAAGATGGGAGAACCCGTGCAAAACGAGAAACTTGAGCTCGCTCAGGAGTGGGACAAGGTGTTCCCGCAGAGCGACAAGGTGAGCCACCGCAAGGTCACGTTCCACAACCGCTACGGCGTCACGCTGGCGGCCGACCTCTACGCGCCGAAGGCGGCCGATGACGCGGCAGGCGCCCCAGCGCTGCTGCCCGCCGTGGCCGTGTCGGGCCCGTTCGGCGCCGTGAAGGAGCAGTCGAGCGGCCTGTACGCGCAGACGCTCGCCGAGCGGGGCTTTCTGGCCCTCGCCTTCGACCCGTCGTTCACGGGCGAGAGCGGCGGCGAGCCGCGCTACGTGGCATCGCCCGACATCAACACCGAGGACTTCTGCGCGGCGGTGGACTTCCTCTCCACGCTTGACGGGGTCGACCCCGAGCGCATCGGCATCGTGGGCGTCTGCGGCTGGGGCGGCTTGGCGCTTTCCGCCGCCGCGCAGGACACGCGCATCAAGGCCACGGTGACCGCCACCATGTACGACATGAGCCGCGTGAACGCGCGCGGCTACTTCGACGCCGACGACAACGCGGACGCGCGCCGCAGCCTGCGCCAGGCCCTCAACGCGCAGCGCACGGCCGACTACGCGAGCGGCTCCTACCAGCGCGCGGGCGGCGTCGTCGACCCGCTGCCCGAGGACGCGCCGCAGTTCGTGCGCGACTACTACGCCTACTACAAGACGCCGCGCGGCTACCACCCGCGCTCGCTGAACTCCAACGACGGCTGGAACGTCACCTCGTCGCTGCCGTTCGCGAACCTGCCGCTTCTGGCCTACGCGAGAGAGATCGAGAGCGCCGTGCTCATGCTCCACGGCGAGAAGGCGCACTCGCTCTACTTCAGCCTGGACGCCTTCGCCCAGCTCAAGCAGCCCGAAGGCGGCTACCAGAACGCCAACAAGTGCCTGATGGTGATTCCCGGCGCCAACCACACGGACCTCTACGACAACCTCGACGTCATCCCCTTCGACGCCATCGAGGCGTTCCTGCGCGAGCACCTGTAGGGCCGACGCCGACGCGAACACATGCGGGGGCGGGGCGCGGAGCGCGGGGCTCTGCCCGCGCGGAAGCGGGCGAAGGCATCGCTTCAGCAAAACATGCGGGGGCGGGACGAGGCCGCACGCAGCATCGTCCCGCCCCCGCAGCGCGCCCCATCCGCTACAGCTCGCGCGAGCGGCACACGCGCAGCGATATCGCCAGGCTCGCCGCGTAGAGCGCAAGCGGCACCACCACGAGGACGACGAACAGGCCCGCATACCCGCTGCCGAAGAGAGGCTCCAGCGCACCCGCGGGCAGAAGCCCGTCGAACAGGCCGTTGCCGGCGGCGGCGCAGAAGCCCCCTACCCCGCACAGCGTCGCAAACGGCAGCACGCGAACGGCAAGCGTCATGTCGAAGCGCATGATGAACGGCAGCGTGACGGAAGCCGCCACCAGCACCGCCACCACGCCCGCCAAACCGGCGGCCACGATCATCTCGGGCGGGTTGTTCTCCAGAAGCAGGCTCTCAAGCGGCGCGCCCTGCCCCATCACGCCGGCAAGCAGCGCCGCCACGCCCGTGATGGCAAACGTGTACGCCAGGCTCATCCCGAGCGACAGCACCGTCACCAGAAGCAGGCTCGCGTAGCGCCCCGCCACCACGTCACGGCGGCTCATGGGCATGGCCAGGCGAAACGACCCCCAATTGTTCACCTCGTCGTAAGCCGAGGCGTTGAACACGAACGAGAAGGGAACCAGGGTCGCGGCACACGCCGCCGTGGCCGCCAACGTGTCCACGCTGAGCGCGATGACGAGGGAAACCACCGCCATGATGACGAGCAGCTGGATCAAGCTGCGGCGCATGGTAATCAAGTCGGAAAATATCATCGCCTTCATCGGGCCTCTCCCTTCAACATCAGCCTCATGTAGTCGTCAATGCTCACGCGCTCGCACGCCACCTTCGGAAAGCGGCGGGACAGGAGCGCGCGGTCGGGCACGAGCACCTCGTGCGCGTACGCGCCGGCCATGACGCGCAGGCTGCCCGGCGCGAACGCGCCGCTCTCGACGATGGCCCGCGCCTGCTCGGCGCCGCAGCGCGCCACGCCCGCGACGTCGCAGATCACGTCGACCGTGCAGTCGAACATCACGCGCCCCGCGTCGATGCACACCACGTAGTCGGCGATCTTCTCCAGATCAGACGTGATGTGGCTCGACAGGAGGATGCCGCGGCGCTCGTCGGTCATGAAGCCGCGCAGGATGTCGAGCACCTCGTCGCGCGCCATGGGGTCGAGCCCCGCCGTCACCTCGTCGAGGATGAGCAGCTCAGGCGCATGCGCCAGCGCGAACGCCAGCTGCAGCTTCATGCCCATGCCGCGCGAGAGCTCCTTCACCCGCTTCTTCGCGCCGAGGTCGAACTGGCGCGCGTACTGTTCGAACAGGCCGCGATCCCACGTGGGGAACGCGAAGCGCCCGATGCGCTCCACGTCGCTCACGAGCGACTCGCTCGGGAAGGGGCAGGCGTCGAACACCACGCCGATGCGCGCCTTCGCGCGGACGAGCGCCGCTTCGTGGATCTGAGGCGCGCTGCTTGCGTTCGCCACATTCTTCTGATCTGTTGATAATTCCCCACCTTCCTCAAATCCGCAGACAGGCTCGCCGAAGAGCGCGACGTTGCCCGCGCTCGGGCGGATGAGCCCGAGGATCGTCTTGATGGTGGTGGTTTTGCCAGCACCGTTCGATCCGATGAATCCGGTCACGCAGCCAGCTGGCACGCTCAGGCTCACGTGATCGAGCGTGAACCCCGGATACGCTTTTGCAAGGTTCTCAACCCTGACGAGGTCGTACATAGTCATTCCTTTTCTGGACGTCTTTCGCAATGCAGGAATGTTTCACGTGAAACATTCGTTCGTGAACCACAAGGGCGCTTCCGCGCCGCCGCGCCTGGCGTCAACGTGTCCGACGAGGGAGCGCCGCCGCACTTGGCGTCAACGCGTCACGCCTCGTGCGAGCGCTGGCGCTTTGACGCCGCCGCGTTACGCCTGGTGCGGGCGCTGCGGCGGCGCGGCCGCGCGCACGGCGCTCCCCGCGCCCTACGCGCCAGGCGCCTTACGCGTCGGACATGTCCTCGGCCAGCACGTCGAGCATGTCGTGCAGCTCGCGCACCGTCACCCCCGCCGACAGCGCGTCGAAGAGCGCCTGCTCGAGCAGCTCCTCCACGTGGCGCAGCCGCTCCTCGCGCAGAAGCTCGAGGTTGCCGCCGGCCACGAAGCTGCCCTTGCCTCGCATCGTCTCGATGAAGCCGAGCTCCTCGAGGTCGGCGTAGGCGCGCTTGGTGGTGATGACGCTCACGTGCAGGTCGTTCGCCAGCGCGCGGATGGACGGAAGGGGGGTGCCCTCGCCCAGCTCACCTGCGAGGATGGCGTCCTTTATCTGGGTCGCTATCTGCTCGTAGATGGGCTTGCTGCTCGCATTCGAGATGATTATCTCCACGTTGCCTGCCATTTCTCGCCTTCTCCGAAGGGCGTTTTCCACAGCGCCCTTTTCGTAGCGCGCTCTTCGGAACGTATTCTTCGGAACGCGTTCTTTGTAGCGCGCTCTCCGGAACGCGTTCTTCGTAGCGCGCTCTCCAGAGTGTGTTTTCCGGAGTGCGTTCTCCAAAGTGCGTTCTTCGTAGTGCGTTCTTCGTAGTGCGTTGCGCGAATTCGCTCGCACAGCTCTCGCGCGTTGATCAGGCGCACGCTAACTGTGCATATCATGATATATACACTATATACACAGTATGCACAGTTAGCAAGAGGAAAGGCGAAAAATATGGCAACTCTGTGACGTTCGCTCGCTATTTAGCACTCTCAGCTTGAGAGTGCTAATTCAGCGTGCTATAACGTACTCGTAAACAGAACCAGGCGCAAGACTACCGAGCCCGCGAGGGCAGCACATCACGCGAGAGAAGCACATCAGCCACGAGCCTCGCAGCGGGCGCGCAGCCTTGCAGCCGCAACCGAACGGAGATGATCCCATGTCCATGCTGGTACCCGCACGCGCCAACGCCCCGCGCAGCCTCTTCAACACCCTGATGAACGACCCCTTCGAGGCGTTCTTCGACACGCCGGCGCGCACCACCTCCCCCACCCTCATGCGCACCGACATCCGCGAGACGCCTGAGGGCTTCGAGCTCACGGTCGACCTGCCCGGGTTCAAGAAGGAGAACGTGACCGCCGAGCTCAAGGACGGCTACCTCTCCATCAGCGCGCGCACGCAGACCGAAGCCACCTCCGAGGGCGACAAGGGCACCTGGCTGCGCAAGGAGCGCTTCAGCGGCACGTGCAGCCGCAGCTTCTACGTCGGCGAGGAGATCGTCGAGGAGGACATCCGCGCTCGCTTCGAGGACGGCCTGCTCAAGATCGCGGTGCCGAAGAAGCAGCCCGCGCCCAAGCTCGAGGAGAAGCGCGTGATCGCCATCGAGGGCTAGCAGCGCAACGCACGATCGAGCGCAAGAACGCCTATGAAGCGAAGGAGGCGCCCCAGCATGCCGCTGGGGCGCCTCCGCTTGCGTTGGGGGACCGGACGTCGAGGGTCTGCGCCCGCCTACCTCCCGAGCCCGGCGAGCACGGCCTCGTGCAGCTGGCCCAAGCCCTCCTCGTCTTCGGTCCACTGGTGCGTCAGCGTGCCGAAGGCCAGGTCGAAGCCGCACTTCTCCAGCGACTCGGCCACCTCGTCCGGACCGTTCTTGCCCCAGCCGAACGAGCCGAACGGGATGCCCACGCGACCCGGCCAGCCGCCCTTCGGCGAGAGCCCCTTCAGGTAGCACAGAAACGCCGCCACCGTGGGCATCATGCCGTTGTTGAGCGTGGGCGAGCCCACCGCCACGTACTTCGCCGGCAGGACCTCAGTCATGATGTCGGAGATGTGGTTGGCCTTCAGGTCGAACAGGCGCGTCGGCGTGCCCGCCTCGATGAACGCCTCCACGATCTGGTGCGCCATGGCCTCGGTGGTGTGCCACATGGAGTCGTACACCACCACCGCGTACTCCTCGGGCTCAAGCGAGCTCCAGCGCGCGTACTCCGCCATGATCTCGGGCACGTGGCTGCGCCAGATGACGCCGTGGCTCGGCGCGATCATGTCGATGTCGGCGTCGGCGAGCGCCCCGAGGGCGCGCACCACGTGGCGCGAGTACGGCATCACGATGTTGGCGTAGTACTTCTTCGCCTGCGCGAGCACCTCGGGCAGGCCCACCTCGTCGTCGAAGTGCTTGGACGAGGCGAAGTGCTGGCCGAACGCGTCGTTGGAGAACAGGATCTTGTCGTGCGGCGAGTAGGTGACCATGTTGTCGGGCCAGTGCACCATCACCGTGGCGGTGAACGTGAGCGTGCGCTTGCCGATGCAGAGGATGTCGCCCGTCTTCACGGACACGTACTCGTAGGCGTCGCCGTAGTGCGCGGCGAGGCCCTTGAGCCCGTGCGGGCTGCTCGTGACGATCTTCGCGTGCGGCGCGCGCTCCATGATGGCGGGGATCGCACCCGAGTGGTCCTGCTCCACGTGGTTCGACACCACGTACTCGATGCGCGCCGGGTCGATGATGTCGCTGATGCGCTCGATGAGCTCGTCGGCGAACTCGGGCTTGCAGGTGTCGATGAGCGTCACGTGCTCGTCGAGGATCAGGTACGCGTTGTAGGTTGACCCGCGGTCGGTGGTGTAGCCGTGGAAGTTGCGCTCGTTCCAGTCGATGCCGCCCACCCAGTACACGTCGGGCTTGATCTCAAGTGCTCTGAGCATGTGGTCTCCTTCTCGATAGGACCGTCGTCGATGTGCTTGCGCCGCATTGTAGCGCCCGGAAAGCGCAAAAGCCGCCTCCCCGGGGAGACGGCTTCGAATAATCAGAATGAGCAGGCTGCGACGAGCCCGCTTCGTCCCTTACGCGGCGCGGAAGAAGCTCTTGAGCAAGCTGGGACGAGACATGATCCGGGCCTTGGCCTTCAGGTCGCACCCAGCGCCGCGGCCGAGCGCCTCAACCTGGTAGTCAGGCAGGTTCGCCTCGATGGCGCGCCCGACGTGCTGGTTGACTTCCCACGCGTTCGCCTTTGCGACGATCAGATTGGCATTCATGGTGAATGCTCCTTTCTGGAACGTTTGCCCGTTGCCTGCGGGCGGTTGACAGTACCGCGCTTCCTTTGCGGTCGCGCAAGGCTACCATAGAACCGCCGTGTTTTGAAGCGGTAAGCCGAAAATGAGCGCAGAGTCAAATTCCCGTTACCTTTTCGTCAGACTTCCTCCACAGGATGAGCCGGCCTTCGCGCCCGCGCGGCCCCGAAGGCTGATTTAGAATGGGAGCTGCCGCCGCGCGCGGCGCCCGCGATCCCGCGAAGCCGCATGCTCGCGGGCGCTGGCCCGCCGGCCGAGACGCCGCCGCGCAGGCCGCGCGCAAGCTGGCACGACCACGAAGGAGCACCATGCCCGTCATCCGCCTGACCACCCTCGACGACGCCCGCCTCGCGCCGTTCTCGCGCATGACCGACGCCGAGCTGCGCGACGCGCGCCAGATGGTGGGCCTCGCGCGCGCCGTCGACGCGCAGGACCGGGCGGCGGCGAACGCGGACGCGGACGGCGCGGCCACGCGCGCGACGTACCCCGCCGACCCCAACCGCCTCGCGGACGGCCTGTTCATCGGCGAGTCCAGAAACGTGATCGAGCGGGCGCTCGCGGCCGGCATCGAGCCCTTCGCGTTGCTTCTGGAAGACTGCTGGCTCGACGCCACGCGCCCGCTCATCGAGCGCCTGCTCGCGCGCGACCCCTCGCTGCCCGCGTTCGTCGCCACGCGCGAGCAGATGCGCGCGCTCACCGGGTTCACGCGCACCCGCGGCGCGCTCGCGGCCTTCCTGCGGCCGCCTCTGCCCCGCGCCGAGGACCTGCTCGCCGGCGCGCGGCGCGTCGCCGTGCTCGAGGACGTCACGAACTACACCAACGTCGGCGCCATCTTCCGCTCGGCGGCCGCGCTCGGCGTGGACGCGGTGCTCGTCACGCCCGCCTGCCACGACCCCTTCTACCGGCGCGCGGCGCGCGTGTCGATGGGCACCGTGTTCCAGGTGCCGTGGACGCGCATCGGGAGCGGCCGCGACTGGACGCGCGAGGGCCTGCCGCTCCTGCGCGCGGCGGGCTTCACCACCTGCGCGCTC
The DNA here is from genome assembly GCF_013185065.1 of Adlercreutzia sp. ZJ473. Classification (GTDB taxonomy): domain Bacteria; phylum Actinomycetota; class Coriobacteriia; order Coriobacteriales; family Eggerthellaceae; genus CAAEEV01. The sequence continues at coordinate 16,488 of NZ_JAAVTO010000030.1, forward strand.
GCGCTGTCGGACGACTCCATCCCGCTGCAGGACCGTCGCCTGCGCGCCTGCGACAAGCTGGCGCTCGTGCTGGGAACCGAGGGCGACGGCCTCGCCCCCGCCACCATCGCCGCATGCGACTACACGGTGCGCATCCCCATGGACCACGCCGTGGACTCGCTCAACGTGGCCGCCGCCTCGGCCGTGGCGTTCTGGGAGCTGCGCGTGAGCCACCGCGACTGAGCGAACCAGGCGCGCGGGCCGAACGTCCCTGCGAACTAGGCGTTCACACAGGCCGAACGCCCACGCGGGCCGAACGTCCCTGCGGGGCAGCCCGCCCCAAGCGGTCCCGCCGGCCCTACCCGATGCCGCCGTAGAAGATCCCGAGCACGATCACGAGCGCGGTGATCCCCACGAACACGTACTTCGGCAGGTAGTCGAACCAGGCGCCGAGCGGCTTGTCATGCCCGAGCTGCGCCTGCTCGCGCGCGAACCCCTTCGGGCACACCCAGAAGAACATGATGGCGGCCAGAAGCGCGCCCGTAGGCATCACGTAGATCGACACCACGTCCATCCACGTCGACACCACGTCCCCGCTCTCCAGGAACAGGCCCACGCCCACGGCGATGACGGCGATGATGCCCACCGCCACGCCGCGCGAGAGGCCGAACTGCGCCTGCAGCGCCTCCACCGGCGCCTCGAACAGGTTCATGAGGCTCGTGACCGCGGCGAACGTCACCGCGACGAAGAAGACGACCACGAAGACGCTCCCGAACGGCATCTCCTGGAACACGCTCGGCAGCGTGATGAACATGAGCGGCGGGCCGCTCGCCACGTCGAGGCCGAACACGAACACGGCCGGCACCACCGCGCATGCCGCCACCATGGCCGCCAGCGTGTCGAAGATGGCCACGTTACGCGCCGACGTGACCACGTCGACGTCGCGCTTCAGGTAGCTGCCGTACACGAGCGTGCCGTTGCCGGCGATCGACAGGCTGAAGAACGCCTGGCCGAGCGCATACACCCAGGTGGTGGGGTTGGAAAGCGCCTCCCAGCGCGGCACGAGCAGATACTCGTAGCCCGCGCCCGCGCCCGGCAGCGTGGCCACGCGCACCACCACGATCACGAACAGCACGAAGAACGCCGGCATGAGCACCTTGTTGATGCGCTCGATGCCGCGCGAGATGCCCAGTATCATGACGGCGAACGTCACCGCGAGGCCGAGCACGTGGAAGCCCACGTTGCCGAACTCCGACGCGATGCCGCCGAAGAACGCGCCCATGCTCTCCTGGGCCATGAGCTGGCCGTCAAGCGACGCCACCAGGTAGTTGAACGCCCAGCCGAGCACCACGGCGTAGCCGATGGCGATGGCGAGCGAGCCGAGCGTGGGGATGAGGCCGATGGCCTTGCCGATGCCGCGCGCGTGCGCCACGCCGCGCTTCTCCAGGGCGAACGCGAACGCGCCCATGGGGCCCGTGCCCGCCGCGCGGCCGAACGCCATCTCGCCGATGACGCCCGTGAACCCGATCAAGACCACGAACAGCAGGTACGGGATCAGAAACGCCGCGCCGCCGAGCTCGGCCACGCGATACGGGAACAGCCAGATGTTGGCCATGCCCACCGCGCTTCCCACGCACGCCAAGATGAATCCCGTGCGCGTGGCGAAGCTGTCGCGACGCCCCTTCCGCTTTGCCTCGGTTACTTCCTCAGTCATTGCACACTCCTTCGAAAACGCAAGTCGTTCCATGATACGACAACTGAGGAATATCCCGCCCCACGACCTTCGCCTATTTCGCAGACGCGCTCTGGCGCGCCAAGCGCAAGGCGCGCGGCCCAACGTCCGCGCGCCCCTTCGCCACTTCGCAGACGCGCCGAGAGGCGCCTTGGCGCAGCCCCTCCGCGGATGCTCTCAAGCACGCCTAGAGCATGTGCGCGCGCAGCTCCTCGGGGGTCTGGGCGCTCAGGTACGCCGGCGCGATGTCGAAGATGGTCTTGCAGCCGCGCGCGCCCTCCTGGCTCAGGCGGTGCGCCGCGCGCGCGAAGGCCACGAGCACGCTGCCCGTGAACTCGGGGTTCGAGTCGAGCTTGAGCGAGAACTCGATGACGTGGGTGTTCTCGCCGTTCACGCCCGTGGCGCCCGTGCGGATGACCGAGCCGCCGTGCGGGATGCCCGCGTGGTCGCGGTCGAGCTCCTCCTTGCTGATGAACGTCACCGTGGTGTCGTAGTCGGCGAAGTAGTTGGGCATCTCGACGATGGCGCGCTCGATGGCCTCCTCGTCAGCGCCCGGCTCGGCCACCACGAAGCACTCGCGCGTGTGCTTCTGGCGCGTGGTGAGCTCGGGGTTCTCGCCGGCGCGCACCGCGGCGAGCGCCTCCGGCACCGGCACCGTGTACTGGCGCGCGTCCACCACGCCGGGGATGCGGCGGATGGCGTCGGAGTGCCCCTGGCTCACGCCGCGGCCCCAGAACGTGTAGTCAGCGCCCGCGGGCATGATGGCGTTGGCGTACAGGCGCGACACCGAGAACATGCCCGGGTCCCAGCCCACCGAAATCACGGCCACGTGCCCGCTCTCGCGCGCCGCCTCGTCCACCGCGGCGAAGTGCGCGGGGATGTTGGCGTGCGTGTCGAACGAGTCCACCACGTTGAACAGGCGCGCGGCGGCCGGCGTCTGCTCGGGCAGGTCGGTGGCGCTGCCGCCGGCGAGCACGAGCACGTCGACGTCGTCCACGTGCGCCTCCAGGTCGGCCGCCGGCCACACCGCCACGCCCGCGGTGCGCACCTTCACGCTTTCCGGGTCGCGGCGCGTGAACACCGCCGCCAGCTCGGTGTCGGGGTTCGCCGCGCACGCCAGCTCCACGCCGCGGCCGAGGTTTCCGTATCCCAAGATGCCAATGCGAATGTTGCCCATGAGGTTCTCCTTGTCCGTTGATCAAGCTCAAAGGGGAAGCGCCGACAGCCCGGCAGCCCGCGAGGGGCGCCTTGCCGAAGCGCTCTGCGCGAAGAGAGCTCGGGCGCACTTCGCCGCCTGAGGCTCCCTCCTCGGATTTCCAGATGCAGAAGGCGGGGCGTGCGCCCCGCCGCGAGAAGTATACGCCGCCGCGCGCATGCCGCGGCGAGCGGCGCGGGCAGGCGCACGAAAAAAGCCCCTCGCGAGCGAGGGGCTTTCGGGCTTGCCGAAGCTTGAGCGCACAGGCTGCGCGAGCTTACTGGCCGGGGGCCTTCGGGGCCGCAGGAGCGCCGGGGGCCTTCGGGGCACCGGGGGCGCCAGGCGCGCCGGGGGCCGCGGGGGCGCCGGGCACGGCCTTCTCGCCGTTGAGGTAGGGGGTGAAGTCGCACTTGCAGAAGGGGCAGGACTTCAGGACGAGACCGCCCATGGCCTGGATCTTCTTGCCGCACTCGGGGCATTCGTTCGGGCCGCCGCCTGCGGATGCATCTGCCGGTCTAAAACACATAATCCGTTCTCCTTTCAGAACCAACACTCAGCGTGGCACCGCTTCCGTCCAAGCCGTGCCCCACCTGCCGACGCAGGCCGCCGTGACGCACATGACGCCGGGGGCGCATGCAGACCATGCCAGCCTGCCGATATGGGAGAAGATTATGCCCTCACGCGCACAAACGCCTCACAAAGCGCCCTGAATTCCGCGAACGGTCATCCCCCGAAGGGCATGAGCGAACGCGGCCGGCACCCCATGCCGGAGGCGCGCGCCCCAGGCGAAGGGGACGCGCGAAGGGCGGGGGACCGGCGAGCGGGCCGGCCATCCCCAACGGCCCTCAGAGCAGCGCGATGGTGAACGTGGTGACGCCGCCCGCGCTCTCGGCGCGGATGCCGCCGCCGTGCGCGATGACGATCTCCTTCGCGATGGCGAGCCCGAGGCCCGCGCCCCCGCCGCCGGAAGCGCGCGAGGCGTCCTCGCGGTAGAACTTGTCGAACACGCTCCGCAGATGCGCCTCGGAGATCTCGCGGCCTTCGTTGGAGACGGTGAGCAGCCACGCGTCCGTCATCGCGCTGCGCCGCGCGCGCAGCTCGACGGCCGTTCCCTCGCTCGCGTAGGCCACCGCGTTGCGCAGCACGTTGCCCACGGCGCGCGCGAGCTTGTCCGGATCAACGAAGAACGTCTCGCCTGCAGGCGCCTCCACCCTGATCTCAAGCCCGCGCGCCTGCGCGTCGGGGTAGAACGCCTCGGCGACCTGCTCGCAGAACAACCGCACGTCGACGGTGGCGCGCTCGACGGGGATGGCCTGCAAGTTGTAGCGCGTGATCTCGAAGAACTCGTCGATCAGGCCCTCGAGGCGCTCGGCCTTCCCAAGCGCCACCTCGGTGTACCGCGTGCGCGTCTCGCTCGAGAGGTCGGGCGTGTCGGCGAGCAGCGACAGGTAGCCCACCACCGAGGTGAGCGGGGTCCTCACGTCATGCGCGAGGTAGGCCACCAGCTCGTTCTTGCGGCGCTCGGCCGCCACGGCGGCGCGCTCGTCGGCAAGCGACGCCTCGCGGACGGCGTTGAGCTCGCCCTGCACGATGGCCAGGTTCGGCGAGAGCGCCACGGGCCTCTCGCGGTCGGCCACGAGGCCAGCCACCGCGCCCGCGAGCTCGTCGAAGTAGCGCAGCGAGCGGTTGACGCTCAGAAGCGCCGCCACGATCACGCCGCCCAAGCACACGACGAGGGCGAGAGGAACCTTGAGCGCCTTGAGCGTGTTGTAGGCCCCCAGGTGACGCACATGGTAGAGCTGCTCGGCATCCGACCAGACAACCTGGAAGTCCGAGGAGGGGGTGCCCTCGTTCTCGAGGTACGCGTCTATCTTCTCGGCGGGCACCTCGAACCACGTGGAGGTGCGGTCGGCTATCCAGTTGCCTGCCGCGTCGAGCACGAAGGCGTCGAGCATGAGCGCGACCACGGTGAACGCGAGCGTGAAGGCGCCTACGCAGACGAGGATGCGCCCGAAGAGGCGACGGCGCAGCACGCGCGTCTGGGCACTGCGGAAGGCGGCCATCACGCGCCCCCGCCCGCGCCGGCCGCCAGCTTGTATCCCACGCCCCATGCCGTCTCGATGAACGCAGTCGAGGCGTCCACGGCGGCAAGCTTCTTGCGCAGATGGCGGATGTGCACCATCACGGTGTTGGCAGCCGAGGCGTCGTAGCGCTCGCCCCACACCTCCTCGAAGATGTCGCGCGTGGCCACGGGCGCGCCCGCGCGACGCGCGAGGAGCGCCAGGATGGCGAACTCCTTCGGCGTGAGGGGAAGCGCCTCGCCGTACAGCGCGGCCTTGTGCGCTCGCAAGTCGACCTCGATGCCGCCCGCGACCACCACGTCGGGGCTTGCGAGCGCGGCTTGGTCGCAGCGCGCGCGGCGCAGGCGCGCCTTCACGCGCGCCACCAGCTCGCGCGGCTTGAACGGCTTGGTCACGTAGTCGTCGGCGCCGAGCGTGAAGCCCACCACCTGGTCAGCCTCCTCGTCGCGCGCCGTGAGGAACATGATGGGGACCTCGGAGGCGGCCCTCATGCGGCAGCACAGCTCGAACCCGTCCATCCCGGGCATCATGACGTCGAGGATCACCAGGTCGAACGGCTGCTCTTCGAAGAGCTCGAGCGCGCGGCGGGCACCGAGGCACGCCTGCACGCACATGCCCGCGTCCGCGAGCAGGCTGGCCACCAGCTCGGCGATGGCCGCCTCGTCGTCGCACACGAGCACGCGCGGCGCGTCCACGGCGCCTGCAGAGCCCGCGACGCCCATGACGCTCCCGGCTCTCGCAGCGTCCCTGGCGCTCCCGGCGCTCGCAGCGTCTCCGCCTTTCGGCATGTCTTTGTCCACCTGCGTCTCCATGGGTTCATCTTAGCGCGGGATCCGCCGCGAACCCCCGCCCGCGCGCAAGCCCCATGCGAAGTTAAGGAAAACTTAACAAGAACTTAAGCAACCCTCAGCTTTCGCTATGGGAACGTTAAGGGGCGCCTCGTCCATCATGGAGCCAACGCGCAGGGCATGCGCTGGCGTGACGTATCCCGCATTCCCTCCTCCTCACAGGCGGCGGAGCTTATGGCCTCGCCGCCCGATGGCGCTGCGCATGCCGCGCGTTGCCCAAAAGCGATGAGGACGCAGCGCAGAAAGGACGCGCCATGGACGAGACCAGGATCACGCATACGCGCCGTCAGGCAGGGCGCGTCATCTACGCGACGGAAGACCCCTTCCCCGCCCCGCGCCCCTTCGAGCGCGCCTCCTTGCGCGCCCGCCGCGCGCCGCGGCGCATCTTCTCGCGCCGTCGCCTTACCGCCCGCACGCTGTGCATGGTGGCCGCCGTCGTGCTCGTGGTGGCGGCAATCGCCGGCATGCTCGGCGTGGCGAGCACGCTGCAAGCCGACCTCGCCGCAGGCGCAGGCGAGCCGACGGCGGCAAGAAGCACGCCGCGAAGCGAGTGGAGGGAGGGCGAGGTTCCCTTCCTCTACCAGACCGATGCGGAGTGGGCGAACGTCGCGTACGCGGGCGGCACCGTGGCCGAGAACGGATGCGGGCCGACCTGCCTGTCCATGGCGTACGTGGCGCTCACGGGCAAGACCGACCGCGACCCCGCCGCGATGTGCGCGTTCGCGCAGGACGGCGGCTACGTCGCAGACGGCGAGACGAGCTGGGAGCTCATGGCTGACGGCGCACGTCAGATCGGCCTGCGCTCGCACGAGGTGCCGGCCGACGCAGCCGCGATCATCGCCGAGCTCGAGGCCGGGCGTCCCCTGATAGCGAGCGTCCGCCCCGGCGACTTCACCACCACCGGGCACTTCATCGTGATAGCAGGGGCCGACGACGCTGGCAACCTCACCATTCACGACCCCAGCAGCCCCGAGCGCAGCGCCCGGTCTTGGCCCATAGCCCAGGTGATCCCCCAATGCGCCAACCTCTGGGCCTTCGAACGGTAATCGCGAGAGTGCAGGAACAGCAAGAACGAGCCCGCCGTCTATTGAGGAGCTTATAGCAACTATAGCAAATCTAGCAACGCCAATGATACACGCGATGCGCCTTTCCCTTCAGGCAATCGTTGGAAAATGCAGTCCCGGCGAAGCCTCACGCCTCGTGCGGACGTAGGCGCACCTCGACCTCGAGCCCCAGGCAGGATGCCGCGTCCGCGAGCGTTGAGAGCGTGAGGTTGCTCCTCCCTGACTCCATGCGGCTCACGAACGCCTGGTCAACCCCCATGCGCTCGGCAAGCTCATGCTGCGAGAGACCCGCTTTCTGCCGCGCCTGCGCAAGCTCTCCTCCTGCAGCCTGCAAGGCCAGCTCACGCGCTCGGGGATCAGCCGCCCCCTCGAGTCGCATGGGCCGCTCGCCTTCCCCAAGCACGTCGCAGGAGGGTATGGCGAGGACGAAGTCGTCATCCGAGCTCCGCGCACGGCTTGATTCGAGAAGCGTCAGCTCGTCATACTCCCTCAAGCCATGTGCCTTGAGGACGGCACCGAGGTTCTGACGGCTCGGCGGAACAATGCGACCCTCAACCCACCTGCGCGCCCACCTCTCCCCCACGTCGCGCTGGCCTTTTCCGATGAAGGACGCGAGCATCAGCGGCACGTCGGCCTCGCGCGCCTCCGCGGCTATCCGGATGGAGAAGGCACGCGCCTCGTCATCGTACCTCAGCTGAGCGCAGGGTGCAGCTCGGCGCGCACGTCCGTCAACGATGTCAGCCACCCAGATCACAGCGACCCGCCTCTCACAACACCGCGTGCAACCGCATAGTTCCAGCGCTCGCGGATGATCTGCTCGACCTTGAGCCGATGGGCTTGCGGCAAAACGCCCTCAAGCCCCTCCATGATATCCTCCAAGCCCGCCGAGCTGAGCGGCTCAACGTCAAGAGGCGCGTCGATGAGCTTGAGGTTCTCGAAGAGGGAGCGCGTGCCCAAGTAGTTGTTGGCGCTGACGTCAGACAGCGGGTCGAAGGCCGCGGCGCGCGCTTCATCCCCGTAAGCCGAGAACACCAGCGAGAGACCGCTGTCGAACACAGGCGCCAGTCGATAGCCGTCGCCGTCAAGAACCACCTCCACGTTCGCCCCATGCCGATCCCGGTTCACCAGAAGGAAGTCAACGAGCATGAGCTCGTCAATCGCGCGCTTCCAGCCCATGCGCGCGCAAAACTCCAAGGGAGACTCCGTCCCCTCCCTGCTCAAATCGAAGAACACGTCGAGCGCCTGCTTGCGCTCGCCCGGCTGGCGAAAGCTGTCCGAGGCGGACATCCACGTGTCATGCCCCACGCCGTCGACCACCACATGCGCATGAACGAGCCGGTAGGCAACGTGATCTACGCCGAGCTGCGCCATCAGCCGGCTGGCCACCAGCTCGTTCACGCACTCATGCCCGTATATGCCGCGGTAGCTGTCATAGCACGAGAGCTTGTAGTACACCGTGGCGCGCGCCGTGGACTCGCGCGCTTTCAGGAACGTCCCGCCCGTACCCGACGTGTTGGCGCGCTCGCTCCACGTGAGGTGCGAGTAGTCCTTGAGCGCACGCACCAAGTCCTTGCCCATGGCCGCTCCCTTCTCTTCGCTATGATGTATGTATTATATTACATACACTGCATGAGAAAAGCCTGCAACTGCCTTGCCATGATCAGGCGATGTCGGGAGAGCTACACAACCAATTGCACCCTTCCTCACGTCTTATTGCGCGCCGGAAATGGAAGGAATAGCGGCGAAGCGGGCGTCAGACGGCCCCACGCCTGAGATTCACGCCGCTCGACACGTTAGTGAAGTAGTCGGTGGTGAGCACTCCCATGGAGCGGCAGAGGTTCTCAAGCGCCTCGCCTTCGGGCAGGAGGCCCTTGAAGTAGGGCAGCAGCTCCTCTTCCGTAAAGGGTTCGGGGCGAAGGGGAAGCGACAGCGACACGGCGGCGGCATCGCCGCGGCTCAGGTAATCCACGTCGTAGAGAAAGCTCGTGACGCCGTTTTCGCGCACGAGCCTCCCCAGGGGCACGGGGCCTTCGGGGCAGTCGCGGTAGACGATGAGCTCCAAAGTCACTCACCTCGCTTCATGAGGACCATGTCGAACCCGAGGGTGTTGATGACGTTCAGGGCCTTCGCCAGCTCGGTGGTGGGCTTCCCGTTTTCCAGGTTTGAGATGAACGAAAGGCTCACGGCACACAGATCGGCCAGCTCGGTTTGAGTCAGGTTCTGGCTCTTGCGCTCTGCGCGGATAGCGGCTCCGATGTCGCTCACGGTGCTGACGAGGCTCATGGCAGGACTCCCTTGTTTCTGCGTACGCCGTAATTATGCCACGGATGATGGAAATTTCTGCGAACGCAGAAAAAGAAAAAAGAACCGAGCTCAAAAGCCAGGAAGGCAGCCGCCATGGAAGCTCCTTCACCCCGAGGAATGCGGAGCGAGGAGTCCATCTGGCTGAAAAAGACATGAAGATCCGCGTGATTGGGCCTACGCTCGATAAACTCCCCGAACGCGACTTGCAGTTTTTCGAAGCCATGCTCGTCGACGAGAAAGCAAGTCTTAGAAACCACCCACCCCCCTCAAGCATACGAGCCCAGATGCCGGAAAGACATGGTACGCAGTGGCAGAATCAGTGTTTCGCAGACCGTGAATTCCTATCGTGTTCATCGTCGCAACGGTTTCAGCAGCGAGGCACGTCGGCCTCACCCGACCGGTGCGCCGTACAGCATGAGCTCGCTTTCGGGCGGGACGTACAGAACGTGGTAGTCACCGAACTCGTCGACGTTGCCGTTCGCGGCGAGCGGCCCGCTCACGAAATTGCGTCCCATCTTGAAGGTCGCGCCGGTGAGCTGCCGAACGCTGTAGCCGACATCTGAGTACCCACGCGTGAGCTCGCCCCACCGCTCGGACGGCACGAACACCATCACGTCGCCCGTTTCGGCAAAGGCAGGAGCGTCTGCGAGGCAGGCGTACGCGTCGCCGAAGGTGACGCACGAATCGTAGGGCTGGAGCTTCTCGCCCGCGCCCTCGTCCAAGCGGTCGAAGAGCACCCCCATACGTTCCGAACCCCAAAAGCAGAAGCCAGAGCCCTCGGAGAGGGGCAGTTCGGCGCAGGCAACGCCCTCCTCCCCTCTCGTGGCGTGAAGGCACGAGGCAAGGTAGGGCAGGCAGCACTCAGGCTGAAACGCCCACGAGGCCGACCGATCGTTCGCTAGGGCGCGCTCCCACGAAGGCATGTCCGCGACCGTCAGGCACCAGGCCTCGTCGAAGCCCTCGGGCAGCTTCGCGAGACCGGCGGGCGCTTCGTCGAAGACGAGGGTGCAGCTCATGTCCTCCGCCTCGGCGCATAGTTGCTCGATGTTGGCGCCGTCGAAGAGCGCGCCCCACGTCACGGGACAGCTCGTCAGCTGCCCGTCGAGGGGCTTCGGGAGCCCCGCTGAGGTGACGAGGTGGTCGACGAGGGCCTCCTCCACTTGCGCACTTTGCCGACTGTCGCCCGCCCCCACGCCGTCGACGACGTCGACGGCGAACGTCTCACCCGCACACGACACGATCACCGGAACGCCGCTGAACGAGGCCTTGTCCCAGGTCGACCCCTCGGCGGGAACCCCGCCCTCGAGCCCTTCGCCAGCAGCGGGCTCAACCTCGACGCCGTACTTCTCCAGGCAGTAGGACACCGCGCCCGTGAGCGCCTCGTCGCGCTCGTCCTGCGTCATCGCCGTCGACGAAGACTCAGACACATGCCGCACCTCCGACGAACAGCCAGCAAGCCCCCACAACCCTGGCAGCGCGAACGCCATAACCGCAACTGCAACCGTCACCGCAAGGAGAAGCCTGGTCATTGAGAACCCCTCACAAGAATCACCAACCAAACGTCGCATACGAACCCTCCGCGCTCAAGCGATTATGCTCGAAAAACGCCGAGATGCGGGGAGAGGCCTCACCACTCCCCGCATGAACCGGCTAAACTACGCCCTATAGCCTTTCGAACGAAAATTCACCAACAACAGAACCATCTTCGGAGTAAACCGGCATAGACACCATCATCGAAGGTCGTGCAAGTTCGAAGATAGCATCGAAGTCATCCTCCAAAACGTTAATGCCATCTGCTTGGCCCAAAGAAGAAGCCTTGGCACCTTCCGACATCGCATCAACAGCAGCAGCTTTACCGTCTTTATAACGGATGCTCATTACGCACTCCAGCGCACTTTCATAATCGAGCGCATCTATACCGTAATACTCTTCAAAGGCCTCTTTGAGAGCCGCCGCCTCCATCTTCGCATTTTCCTCGATAGCCTGAAGGCGATCTTCGTCGGTAACGGCACCGTTATATATGACATCATCCATATCCGCAATGACGATATAGCCTATTTCGCTGTTCGACGCCTCGACGCGACCCATGTCCGGCATAACGGTTTCGCCATTCTCGTTCGTATACGGAACACCATATACCAAACCATCTTCACCCACGAAATTGTGCATACCGGGCGTCCACTCAGCCGCATTCGTACCGGTATCTTCACCAGCAGACATTATGCCTGGATCGGTCAGCGTGAGGAGAAAAATGTTGCTGGAAGTAACCTCGTAGCTAGCTGACGAGTTGGATTTCACCGTTCCATACCCCCAAGCAGCAGCTCCTTCGGAGTAATTGATCGTATGCGACAAGGATCCTTGAACATAGGAGCCTTTCGAGCTGCCACCCCAATTCGTTACAGCGGTACCCCAATGCATAGTTTCAGTACCAAGTGCATTTCCGACGGTAATGCCAGCTTGAGAGGTAATAGAACCACTCGAAGCCGCTTGGCTCGTACAAGCTATGTTCATGAACGAGTAGCAGTCAGCCGAATAGTATCCCATTTGATTGTAGGCGCCCGTATTGTACGAAGTGTATGTTGGGGACACATACCAGTATTTTGACGGGGAATGCTGAATAAAGTTGTATGCGAACGCAGAACCGACTGGCAGAGCAGAAGCCAGCACTACGCATAGAACAACAGAGACGAGCTTTGTAATCACCCTGCTCTTCGATCCGTTCTCATCGCTCCAGGAAGCATTCAAAGAATGAGAGCTAGTCACCAAACCCACCCCTTTCCAAAAGAACCTTACAATATGACAAGAATTGTCGACAAAATGCAAGGTGCCACGGACAAGACTATCGTAGCGTGCGATAACGCAAATGATTCTCAACTAAAAGCTTGGATAACCAACTATTGGTTTGCTATCTTTAAGAGATCTCTTCATCCTCTACGTAATCGAGAATGTCTCCTGGTTTGCAGCCGAGCTCGCGGCAGAGCGCGTTAAGCGTGGAGAAGCGCATGGCCCTGACCTGGCCGGTCCTTATGCGCGAGAGATTGTTCTCCGACAGGCCAATCCTCTCAGCAAGTTCTTTCGAGCGAATCTTCCGCTCGGCGAGCAGCTTATCCAAATTGACGACTACGGCCACAAAGCGCCTCAGATCACGTCATCTGAGACGCTTTGCAGCATCACGCCGTACTTGAAGACAAAAGAAAGCAAAAACAGAGCGAGGGCTGCAACAACGGCCGCCATGTTGACCTTATAGACGTATGCATGAACGTACCCGCCCAGCATAATTCCGTTGCAGTTGAATAAGACAGAGCAGGGCTCAAGAAAGAAGTCGATCACCGCGAAAGTGACAATCATACCCACCACGATTCGCATTCGCTTGACCTGCGCCATTGAGAAGGGTGAAATGCCTCGCGAAACCTCCTGGCACACATTCGACAAAATCCAGAGGGGCAGAACAAAACAGAAGGCTTGAGCCACGACAAGGAGAGCATCTACTACGGTTCCTTCCTTGGACACGATCTCCACACAAGGAAGAAAAGTGTTCAAGAAGAGCAGCAGAAACGGGAGGACGTTGAGGGCCAGCACGAGGACGACGATAGCCCTAAGGATCACGACGGCAACCGCACTTCCCCTAGAAATCGCAGCTAAATACCCTTCCACATCCCTCGCCTTTACTTCCGTATCAGCCACTTGCCCTCCGCCACAAGAATCTTATCTCTCGATTAATAGCCCACGTGAATGCACACGGATCCGTACCCTATGGGAAAACAGATCCCCACTTCCGCTCCGTCATTATGGAAAAGCATCTCGTCACCTCCTAGTTTAACCTTGAAGCGATGTCCTTCATCCGGCGATCGTAAACTCGCCGGATCATTTCGCAATACGTATCTCTTCCGCACACCCCCTCTCCTCCGGCAACAGCGCGCGCACGGCAACCTCCCCCGCAGAAGAGGCGCGTGTTACATGCGCTGCAACCTTCATAACTACGTGCATCGAGCGACGCGAACAGGCGCGCAACCTTGCCCTGAAGCGTCTCGCTGAGCGGCTGCCTGAACACATTCCCCATGAGAAACCGCTCGTCGTGAAGCATATGGCAGGGAAACACGCTGCCGTCAGCCGCAACGCTCACCAAAGACGATCCCGCCCCGCACGAGTTCCTCGCCACGAGCCCTGCGCCGAGGGGAGCGTCGCGCGGCGCTGCATGCGGTGCGGCACATATCGCCTCGGCGAGCGGCTCCATATCCTCCTCGCCGAAGCACAGATCCGTCACGTCACCGTTGCACGCCGATCGGGAAAACAAGCTGAAACTCAGGTCGACGCCCATGTCTTGCGCGAGCTTCGCATAACGCGGTATGTCGCCCAAGTTCCTCGCGTGGATCGTCGGCAGGATCTGCACCTTGACGTCGACGCGCTGGAGCGCTCGCACGGCTGAGACCAGCTGGCCAAATCGCTGTTCGCCTCGCACATAGGCCGGACCGTCATCGGAGCAGCCGTCGAAGGACACCGCCACATGATCGACGAAAGGAGCAAGAGAGGCTAGATCAGCTTTCTCCACCAGCATGCCGTTCGTGAGCACGCATACCTGCTCTACTCCACATCCCTCTTTCGCGTAGCGGATGAGACCAGATAGATCTTCGCGCAGAAAAGGCTCACCACCTGACACGATGAGCAGTGAGACACCCGCCTCACTCAGATCGCGTACGGCATGCTCAAGCTGTTGGAGGCTGGGGTCAGGCAGCGTGTTTCGTCCCGCGTCTCGCGAGTAGCAACCCGTGCATTCAAGGTTGCAGCGCTGGGTTACGTGCAGATACGCTGCCGCCAGGCGTCTTGGGCCCTTCGGTTCCGCGAAGAACCCGTGCTCTTCCAGGCGCCGGTAGAGACCCTCGTCAGTTTCCCTGATAAGCCGAGCATCAGCCACTCCACGAAGCACCGCGTCGCACGCACGAGTCGCCGCCTTGTCCAGCCCCACGATGCAGCCGTTTTCCCCGTTGCCGATCACGGTCATTCCGAGCAAGCTAGTCATGTCAACCTGAGAACCAAAGGTTTGCATTGCCACCCCTCAATCAGAGAAAACGCATTTCCAAGTATCCGGCAGAAGCCGGTATATAGACCAGTACGCATTCCCAACTAAAAGTTGGGTATCTGAACTTTTTCTCTCCCTTTTCTGTAATTCCCCTTTACGTACATCAGAAAATCCATGTTTATCATTGATTACCATTCACCCAGCTACGATAATCCAAGATGAAAGCTGGGAGAGGGGAACGCCTTATGAACCTGGCTCAATTTGAATACCTCATAGCGCTCGCAGAAACGAGCAGCTACGCGCAGGCGGCCAAGAAGCTCTACATAAGCCCCCAAGCCATCTCGAAGTCCATAGCGGACATGGAGCGAGAGCTCGGCGCAAAGCTCGTCGAGAAGTCAGGCCGCGGGATAGCCGTTACGCCCCTTGCGGTAGAAGTCGCCCGCCTCGCGGAATCGGCGCTGCAAAGCGTTTCGGAAATGCGAAGCCTCGCAAAGTACCAGGCGGAGCCGCGTGGCACTGAGGACAAGCTGCGCCTCGGTGTTCTTGCAACCCCCTACCGAGGGAGCCCCTTCGGAGAGAACGCCTTCAACCGTTTCGAGAGCAGATACCCCGACGTACGCCTCAAAGTATCGTTTCACTCTAGCGAGGCCTGCCTCACAGCCCTGCTCGAAGGTGTCGTCGACGCGTCAATCGTCATGGGAAGGCCCTTCCAATCTGAAATCGCGAGCAGCAAGATAATGTCAATTCGCCCCGTCGCGACGATGTCGACGAGTCGCGCCCGAAGCTATGCAGCCAGCGTGACGTTCCTCGACATCGCCGCCGCCCCTTTGGCCATGCCCTATGATCTGAGGTGCGGGTACGCTATCCTCGCAGGCGCCCTGCAGGAGCGCGGGCTGACGCCCAAGCTCGTTAACGTGGCGCCGAGCCTTGAGGCGCAACAGGCGTTCATCGTCGAAGGCGGGATGATCCTTTGCTTCAGAAACACACCTCTGCCGAGCCTCATTCCCGAAACCGTTGCAATCCCCCTAAGCACCAGCGAGGAGGCAACCTGGCCCATCTACCTCGCGCACAAAAAGGAGCAATTCTCCCCCGCGATCGCGTCTATGCTTGATCATCTGCGCACCGCCGCAAAACGCAACTGGCTCGAGTAGGTCAATCCGCCGACGTGCACCTTTGTGGCAGATATGGCGAATGGGTCAGCCATCGCGCGTGGGAGCGCAGGATCGCTTGCTAGTTAGCGGGTGAGCAGGAACACCAGCGCTATCACGAGCACCACGATCACGGGGATGGCTATCTTCACGAACAGCGGGAGGCTCGCCCACAAGCCCACAAGGCCGCTTCGGGGAGCGGCGTACTGGGCGCGGCCGCTCATGACGCCGCCGGAGAACCCCACGCTGCTTTGGCGCGACGCGCGCTGGGAGCCGAAGTGGGTCGAGCCGCTGTCAGGCACGTCGGAGAAGCCCTGGCCGGCGCGCGAGTGCCAGCGCGTGCTGGTGAAGCTGTTATCAACTGCGGCGCGCGGGCGGTCGCGGTCGTCGGCGGAGTAGCCCACCAACTCGCCCTGCTCGTTGAAGGCGCGCGAGTCGATGCTGCCGCGCGCGTCGATCACCTCGCGGTTGCCCGCGCGGGCACGCCGCGACTCCGACAGCGCGTCGCGCTGGGCGCGGGCGCGCTCATAGCCCTCCATGGACGAGCGCGTGCGATCGTAGCTCTCCTGCGTGGACAGCGGCGGCACCACGCGCGTGCGCGGGCGCGCCACGCGCCCGGCCTGGGTCTGCATGCCCTGGCGCTGCGCCTCGGCCTCGCGCTCGGCCGCGCGGCTGGCCTCACGCGCGGC
>NZ_JAAVTO010000002.1 GCF_013185065.1 Adlercreutzia sp. ZJ473
TTCTCCGTTCATGGCTCTTTCCTGTCTTCTGTGGATGGCAAGGTTTGGCGACTGGACACCATAGCTGGAAAGGGTCATTTTGTGTATTGCGGCGGGCGCTCGGGCCAAAGGGCCCTCACGTCCGCCGGGGGCTTGCGCCCCGTCCCGGTTCCGGACTAACCGCAACTGTTGCGCCTGGTCTGGAAGTTTGCGGTTAGCGTTGCGATGAGTATGAAAAATTTCGTTTCTTGTATCTAGGCTATGCTGCTGTCAAAGTGCGCAAGAAATTGTACGTTACCCGTGGACGTGGCTGAGTCTACGAGGTTTAATCGCAGGTAAGAGCTTGTTTAGTGCATTTGTGACTGCGCCTTAGCCTATCGCTATAGGGCGAGTAACCTGTGCGCATTTCCCGAAGGTCAAGTTAAAACTATGGTCATGCACACAAAATCGCCATATAATTCAAGGACACGAGAGGTGTGATTTCGAAGGGAGGATGTGAGACTTATGGCTACAAATGACCAGGCAAAGCAGCTCGCCAAAGCTCACTACTCCGGCGATGACGATGCATTCAGGTCGTGCCTATTGCAAATAGCAGCTTATGAAGCTAAGCGTGGACACGTCCAAGCTGCAAGGGAATTCAAAGCCCTTGCCGAGCAGCAGCGACAAAAGGCGAAGATAGTTAACCTCACGCAAGTAGAAGGCCTTTTTCAGGTTGCCTATCCCACGACATCCTTGAACAGGCTCATCGTTTCCGATGCGCTTATGGCCAAGTTGCAGCGCGTCATTGACGAATATCGCCAACGTGGCAAGCTTGCCGACTACGGATATGCCAACAGGCGGCGAATCCTCCTTGAAGGTGCTCCAGGTACGGGGAAGACCATGACGGCAGCCGTTATCGCAGCCGAGTTGTCTTTGCCGCTGTTCACGGTTCAGATGGACAAGCTCATTACCAAATACATGGGTGAGACGAGCGTCAAACTCCGTCAGATATTCAGCGCCATCGAGCGCAATGTGGGCGTATATCTCTTTGACGAATTTGACGCTATTGGGGCGGATCGCAACCTCGATAACGAGGTTGGCGAGATGAGGCGCATCCTCAACTCGTTCTTGCAGTTCATCGAAAGCGATAGCTCAGATAGTATTATCATCGCCGCCACAAACAATAGGCAGATGTTGGATCATGCCCTATTTCGCAGGTTTGATGACGTGCTTCATTATGAGCTGCCCACAACCGAAGAGGCTAAGCACATCATCGACTCTGTTATCGGCGGCTACGATACAACTTTCTATGCCTCCGACGAGCTTGCCGAGAAGGCATCCTTGCTGTGTCAGGCGGAGATTGTGCAGGTGTGCAACGATGCCATCAAGGGTTCATTGCTCTCTAGTGAGCCTGTAACTGAGGATATACTCTCTGCGCTCCTTGGTGAGCGGCTTGATGTTTACAAAGTCGACCAGAAGGTTAGCTAGCCTATGCTCCCAAATGTCTTTCTCGCCGATACTTCCGAATCGCGCCCTTACGAGCGGCCGAGCGGGGGTGGCGGCGAGGCCAAGCGTCCCGAGAGGGATAGAAAGGCGCATGCAGACAAGCTCGTGCGACAAATCGATGCGGCTATCGCGGAAGAGGATGAGGACGCTAAGGAACGCGGAGGTACCTATCTTCGATTCAACAGTTCCCCTCTTTTTCCACTCGATCCCGAAGCTTTCGAGAATCGCATCCATAAGGTCGTGCTTCTGCGCATGGATACCGACTTGGATACTGGCAGGATGTCGGCTACTGTATTCGTGCCGCGAGGGAAAGAGGGTTTCTTTCGCCAGAAGGTGACGGATTATGCTGACGAATCGCAGGCAACGAGAGAGGGGCATCCACGTAATCAAGAATTCGTTGAGGATGTCGACGAAGTCTCCAAACCGACTGCGAAGTCCTTTTGGAGTGGAACGGCGGACGAGTACCCAGATGGGGTTGCCATATGGTGTGAGATCTGGATAAACACCTCTCAGACTTCTGCCGAAGATGCCCTTGGCAAGTTCGCAGCGTACTGCGACGGTCGCAATGTCCAACAATCGGCTGATTACCTCATCTTTCCGGAGTGCGTTGTCGTCATGGCAAAGCTCGACGGTAAAAGCATTGAAGAAATGCTTCGCGAGATAGGGGCTGTTTCGGAGATTCGACGGGCCGCTGAGCCGACATCAACCTTTGTCAATGCGGACGCGCGCTTTCAGAAAGAGCTCGTCGACGATCTTGTTGGGCGTTTGACCATTGATGCTACCGAAACGTCCATCTGCGTCCTAGACACAGGGGTTAACGCTAGCCACCCGTTGTTGGTGCCGGCGGTGAAGGATGGCACTGTGATTTCGGCCCGTAGCGGATGGCCCTCGTCCGATGCAGACGGACATGGGACCAGCATGGCGGGCATTGCGCTCTACAACGACTTGAAGGCATCGGTATTAGGCCAAGGGCCAGTGAGCGTAGGGCACCATATAGAGTCCGTAAGAATCTTTCCCCCTTCTGGCGCAAACGAACAGAGCATGTACGGCGTCATAACGCGAGATGCAGTCAGCGAGATTGAGATAGCGCAGCCAGCCTCCAATAGGGTTTTCTGTATGGCAGTAACAGATGACGGCGGCATCACTGATGGTTCGCCGACTTCTTGGTCAGCAGAAGTCGATAAGTTAGCGGCTGCGGTCGGTGAAAATGAGGAGGACAAACGGCTCCTGCTTGTAAGCGCCGGTAACGTAGATACGAATGAGTTTCGTGCCGTACCCTACCCTGGAACAAACCTGACTTCAGCGGTGGAGAGTCCTGCGCAGGCGTGGAATGCACTAACGGTCGGCGCGTATTCAGATGACGTGATGACGAATGAGGCTGGACTCGAAGGCTTTTCGGGAATGGCTGAGAAGGGTGGCCTCTGCCCGTATAGCCGAACGTCGCACATTTGGGACGACATGTGGCCGATAAAACCAGAGATTTGTTGCGATGGTGGGAATCTCGCCACTAACGGTTTCAACTGGATAGACAGCCTAGACATGAGCAAGCTGAGCACCAGTAATGACTTGCCCTCAAGCTATTTCACGAGCATTAGGGCAACGAGTTCAGCGACAGCCCAAGCGTCTTGGATGGCGGCACGTATCATGGATGCCCATCCAGGGATTTGGCCCGAAACCGTGCGCGCCCTTCTTGTGCATTCGGCACGATGGACTGACGCGATGAGGCGGCAGTTTCTCCCTGAGCACGATACAATGAAGGGACCTAGACGCGATCTTCTACGAACGTGCGGATGGGGTATTCCGAACATCGACTATGCGCTTGGTTCGCTTGACAATCGGGTTAACCTCATCATCCAGGGCGAGATCCAGCCATTCAAGGAAGATGGAACCTGCAATGAGATGCGTGTGCACGAGCTCCCCTGGCCAAAGGAAGAGCTCCTCGGGCTTAGTGAGAAAGAAGTTGAGCTGAGGGTAACGCTCTCGTATTTCATTGAGCCAAACCCTGGCGAACGCGGCTGGACAGACAAGTTCCAAT
This sequence comes from Adlercreutzia sp. ZJ473, assembly GCF_013185065.1. Taxonomy (GTDB): domain Bacteria; phylum Actinomycetota; class Coriobacteriia; order Coriobacteriales; family Eggerthellaceae; genus CAAEEV01. The sequence goes on from NZ_JAAVTO010000002.1 coordinate 3,500, forward strand.
ACCAATCGTGCGGGCTGAGGTTCCAGGTAATCGGCAAGAATCAAGACTACGACGAGTTTCTCGGATTCGTTAGCAAGAAGATGCGTGATGGCGGGACAGACTATGCCAGAGGCTCGGCTTCAAGCGAGTGGTATCTTGGTCAAGATAATCGCGACGCAGGTTCCATACACAGTGATTTCAAGCGAATAAGTGCAGCCGATCTTTGTGATGCTCGATATGTGGCCGTATATCCCGTAGGAGGCTGGTGGAAGATGCTCAAGTCTCTCGGGAAGCGCACAGAAAAGCTGCGCTATGCACTTGTTGTTTCGATTGACTCAGCGGAAGTTGAAGCTAATCTCTACAACGAGATTGTTGCGAAAATCAAGATCCCGACCGAGACAACGATACCTACGCCATAGCCTGAATCGTTGAGTGACTTTGTGACGGCCCTTTAGCCTATTTGCAGGTTGAGGGGCCGAACTGTTTATCAGCCACGATACGAAAGGTGGTCGAAATGGCAGGTGATACACATGACGCAGAGGCACAAGAAGAGCCGCAAGCAAGTCGTCTTTGGTCAGGTTGTTTGAAGCGCAAAGCGCTATATAGGCTTGAAATCTTCATGCGTGCCTCCGGCTATATAGAGCGTTGACCTTCCTTTTTTGTCATTTATGAAATAAAATTACTTAAAAAATTGAATATATTATTTAAATATACGCAATAAACGACTATATTATAGGAAATGAGATATTTTAACGGTAGCTTTCAAAAGTATAGGGGGTAGCAATGAAGACGTTTACTTCCGCTAGCGCAGCTAAGTACTTGAAGAGCCTTCAGGATAAAAAGGATCATCTCGTCAGCATAGAGAAGAGCAGCTGCGTGTATCAGCTCGCTCCAGGCGAGGAAGCTGATCCTCCCGAGTACGACTATGAGGCTATGCGTCGCGAAATCGCGGAGATTGACGACCAGATGAGGGCTGTTCGCCACGCCCTGCACGTGTTCAACGCCAACGAGGTACTACCCGAGAGCGGCATAACCATCGATGAGGCGCTTATCCTGCTTGCCCAGTTGGGTGGCGAGAAAGGTCGTCTTTTCACTATGCGCTCACGGCAGTCTAAGGAGCGTGTGTCTAGCGGGTACTTCCGCAGCGACTCCATCGAGTACCGCTTCGCAAATTACGACTTGGCCAAGGCGGAGAAAGACTACCTCGAGGTGTCAGAACGGGTTTCAAATCTTCAACTCGAGCTGGATCTGTGCAATCAGACGCGAATTTTCGATGTTGACGTGTAGGATCGCTTTCCGAGTACAGGCGATCACTCTTTGACGAGAGTACGCAAACTCCTTCACGCGTTGTTGTATAACGTTGGCGTTGATCGTGGTTTCGTAGTCTTTTGTGGGTTGGGGCAAGCCGTTACGGTACATTGGAAAAGTTGATTTTCCGCCTCTTCTCGCCTGTGCTGAAAACTTCACGGTGCCGTTCAGGTATCGTGCAGCGCTGAAGTTCGGTTTCAGGCGCTACTGCTGGGAAGTGCCTGAGGAGCTGGGTAGTTCGACAAGAGCGTAGCTAACGTTTGGCTTGCACGCTGATTCGTGAGACTTGCGAGGTTTGGTTGTCACCTCAAAGGGGATGCGGCCTTCGCGCACAGACTGACTTACGAAAATGTTAATGGCGGTGGTCAGGCTCATGCCAAGCTGGTCAAACAGGGTTTCTGCTTCCTTCTTTAGGCCCTCGTCCATTCGGACGGTAATGTTCACATTGGCCACGGTCGCCTCCCATGATAATCGTTTTGCTCGGGTGCATTCAGTTAATGCTTAACTCGTGCATTATACCCGTTCGCGTGCATCCCTTTGATCCCGGGCGGCAAGGATCGAAATGAATTGCGCGAATTGGAGAGGGCGTGGTCGACCGCCATGGAGATCGAGGTCTGTCTAAAGACGCCGTCCGTGAAAGAAGGTTTTGATCAGGAGGCATCCTTGGCGTGGTTGCTCTGGGCGATGATCTCACCAAGCTTGCAGAGCAGGGATTCGATCGTTGGAGAAACGCCGCCTTCACCCTTTTGAGGGGAGGGGAGCAGCTCCTCTATGCTTTTTGCGATATCCAGTGCCTCTTCGCTCATGGTGTAGTGGCTCATCGCCTCGAACAGGTCTTGCTGAACGATGCTGGACATCACGCTGGCTGCGTCTGCCATGAGTGCTGCGTGCGCAGGCGTAAGAGCAATCGTCATCAGAAGGCCATCGCCTTCTCCCTCGCAGGAACACTGAATCGGGGGGAGCGATCCATGAATCCAAGGTCTGTCGAAGTCTCGCTCTATACCTCCCTCGGTGTTCTTGTGCCAAGCGCGGGCATGCCGAACAACCTGCAAGATATCGTATGCGGTTTGGCCTCGATCGTCGGTATGCTCGCTCCAGATGCCGTGGCTTGCCTCAAGGGGCATGTCGCTCAGCTCGGGGAGGATGAGCTTTCTCATGAGAAGCCAAGCCTTCTTGCGGGCGTTTTCCTTCAGGTTAAACTCGCTGAACGCCAACGTCAGGTTTCGGAGCTCCCATTCGATGTGGTCATACTGCCCAACCCAGATGCGCGAATAGATATTGAGCGCACTCATCAAGATGCTCGCCTCGTCGTTGTCCAGGACAACCTCCGCTAATAGCGGCTTCGGGGCGGGTACCTTCATCCATTCGGCTTGTGCGATAACTGCTTCGGCATTCTCCTCGGGGAGGTGAATGCAGCTTATCACCTCTCTTCCAAAATGACTTTTGCCTTGGTGCCAGATGCTTTCGTTGAACGGCACGATGAACAGCTCGTCTTCACCCAAGAGGGCGCGGGCAACGTCATTCGCATCGGAAAGATAGGCGGGTGTTTCTGTTTTGTTCAGGTGATGCCAGATACGGGCCATGTCAGCGGAATGCCACGTGATAGATCCGAAAAGCGACAGCAGCCAGCCTGCTTCGTCGGGCCTGGGGTAGAGGTAAACACGAGAGATGCTCGAGCCGGCAAGAATCTCAAACGTATGGTTGAAGAAGTGATCTCCGCTGTACAGTTCGCTGAAAGCTTCGGGAGAGCCTTGGTCCATGGTGAATATGACCTCATCGCGGGCATCCCCAAAACGCTCGTACCAAGCACGTCCGTCTTCTGGGGGAACTGCGCTCCATAACCCTTCTGAGTCGTTGTGGTAACCAGCGGCTATATAAGCGTCCTTCAGAATCCTGAAATAGTCGCGAGCGCAAAGGCTGGGAATGCGAGGGATGCTTTCCTTTGCCTGCTGTCTCTTCAGTTCCGCCGCAAGAGTTCGCGCCTCTTCGTCACCCATTTTCGCATCGTCGTAGCAGTTGTCCTTGCCGCATATCTCCCAATAGTCTGAACGCTTGATGAAACCATGCCGGCAGCGCATCGGAAGCTCTTTGCTCAGATATTCCTCGTAGTCTTCACGACAAGCCTTTTCCAAGACGAGTCCGATGCTCGCACGCATTTTTTTGAGGGTTTTGTGAATGCGAGGATCATCCCAGACATCTTCCTTGCCTTTCGCCACCTCTATTACAACTCGGTTGTCGATGATCAGAATCATCCAGTCGTCTTCGGCATTGGAGGTGGCTTCATGCCAGTACGTTTCGTCAGGAAAGCACTGCTGCCACTCTTCGAGGCGGCGAGTGTTGACCATTTCTGCCGGCTCATCATAGAACTCAGCGTAATCTCTGTACTCATCAAGCGTCAACCAATCATCTGGCTCTCCACGCTTGACGCAAAACCAAAGGCTGCGCACGCGAGAGTCTTTCTCTTTCGGAGGGAAAGACTCCATCATCCGAAGAATATCGCGAGCTGTGCGCCAGTCCGCTTCATGACCGAAGGGGTGATTTCCCAAACTGCGCCATTCGATGTTTTCGATGTCTGCTTCACAGAGATACGATATCATAAGCGCTCCTGCTCTGGCTTTGTGGGCGTCTTTGTGGTGGATTGGGCTTTGCAGCTGTGCGGCTGTATGTCCACTCGCAAAATTAGGGTGTCTGCTCTTTCGGCGGAAACAGCCGTTGGATATGCTGCGCCGACGTGAAGCCTTCCTCGATAGTAGGCACTTCGAACTCCTCGAGGTAGATCGCCAAAGCTGTCTTGGCATGCGGTGGGTCCGGATTGTCGGGGTGCGCCGCATTCCAGCTAGCCGCGTCGCTCTCGTCATAGCGAGCGTAGGTTTCCAAGTCTGGCAAGGAATAGAAGCAGCTGATTCGTGCATCTGGACGCACCGAGCGCACCGCATTGATGTACATGGTCCGGCGCTTGGCTTTCATGAGCGTATGCCGCAGAATGACTTTGCGATGCCGCTGCAGCGCCTCAACAAGCTCTTTCTCGCAGATTAGGTAAGAGTCCCACACGGTGCAGCTGCGCTTTTGGATCTCGTGTAGGTCGATTACCTCGTAACCGAGCAGGTTCTCTCTTATGAACGTGAGCTTGCCCGAGCAGGGCGGGCCTATAACAAATACAACATCCTCGGCTTCGATGGCGTTCATGCTGTCTCTTTTCGTAGGCGAAGGCACCGCCAGAGAATAGCCCGGTATCTTCGAAAGACGATAACTTACTAATTATCGTAATGATTATTACTTCAAATACAATAAAAGCTAATTAAATTTAAGTAAATAATCATAATAATGCTCAGATAGTCTCAAAGGAACCCTTCTCCGCTTTTCGGATTGCAAGGAGCCGAAACCAACCTCCAGGATCTTTTTGTTGAAATACCTAGACGATATGCAAGAGGCCTGACGGGGCGGACGATTAATTGCAAACCAAACAAGATGCTCCATCATGATGCGCTGTCGACGATCAGGAAACGGTCCTTCCCTTTTCGCTTTGCTTCGTACAAGGCTGCGTCCGTCTGCTGGTAGATTTCGTCGATCACGAGCTTCTCCGGGATGAAGGACGCGCCCGCGCTGACGGACAGCCCCTCTCCGGGGTACTCCGACTCGAAGGTTTCCCGTACCCGGTCGATGAACTTGCGCAGCATCCCCTCCGCCGCTTCAGCAGTGAGGGGGCGCCCTGCGAAGACGGCAAACTCGTCCCCGCCGAGCCGGGCTGTGATGTCACCGCTTCGGTTGAAGAATTCGTCCAGCTGCCGGGCAAAGCTCCTCAGGGCCACATCTCCCTCCGGGTGGCCGAACTTGTCGTTGATCTGCTTGAAGTTGTCCAGATCCATGATGATCAGCATGCCCTGTCCGGGGTGCGCCGCCACCGCGTTCTTCAAGGCCTGCCGAAACCCGGACCGGTTGAGCAGACCGGTGAGGTTGTCGGTTCTTTCCCGGACGTCCATGAGGGCGATCTGCTTGGCTGAGCGAAAGGTGACCAGCACCAGAAGCAGGCAGGCTGCCAGGGACGTCCCCACCATGATGACCATGATCTGGTCCAGGTTTCGCAGGGCCTCTCTGCTGCTCATGCAGGTGACGAAATACCAGTCCATCGCCTCGATGTGGATGACGTTGGTGATGTAGCTGCCGTCTTCTCCCTGGACTTCATGCTGGCCGGTCTGGTCCTGGGCAATCAGACGGTCCACGTTCTGGTACAGCGGAGCGCTCTCCTCGCTGTTCAGCGGCTGCCCCACCGTGGAGGTGTCCGAATTGGCCAGGATGATCCGACTCTGACCGGTAACGAAGAAAGCGTAGCTGATGTTGTCTTCCGTGATGTCGGCGACTACCCTGGAGGCGTAGTCCAGGTAGACGTCCGCCGCCACCACGCTCTCCACCGGGCTGTTGTTGACCCGCGCGGAGGCGCTGACGCACACCTCTCCGGTCATCACATCCACATAGGGCTCTCCGAAGCCGAAGTGGTCCCGTGTCAGTCCCTCCCAATACCAGTTCCGCTCCGCTGGGACATAGTCTGCATCCGGGACCCATCCGGAGGAGTCAAAGTAGTTATTCTTCCGGTCTCCCCAGTACAGGCCGTAAGGGTAAGCCTCATGGCCGGGGTAGGAGGTTCCCATCAGCTCAAAGACCTGGGGATTGTCCATCCCCACCTGCTCAATCATGTCCTTGTAGATGTCCAGCTCGCCGAGGATCTCCTCCGCCCATACGCCCACCGCTTCCGCGCCGCTCTGGGACTGAAGGGCCAGCTTCTCTTTGGAGAGATCCATAACCTCCTGCTGGACCAGAAGGAGAAGCATGATGAGCAACGGAAGCACGATGAGCATAACGGAGCAGATCAGCTTGAAGCCAACGCCGGAGATCTTCGCTTTCTTTTCCATATGCAACAGCTTCTTTTTCCTTCAAGTACCTCCCAGAGAGCCATCTGTCATTATATATTTATGTCTTACGGGGGGGGCTGACAAATAACTGCCGAAGGAGGCATCGGTGAAGGACGCCTGTCTCCCGAGGCGCTGTTTTCGGACTCCTTCGATAGCCCATGATCTTTTGACTCAGCCCCTGAGCTCCTTGATCCTTGCCCGCATCAGCTTGGGGAAATCGCGATACCGCATGCCGACGAGCTTTGTCAGGCGGCTCTGCATGAAGGCGAAGCATGCGAAGTAGAGCACGACCGCCGCAAGGTACTCCCACCAGGCAACCGAGCAAAACGCGATCAGATAAGCCAGGCATCCCGCGCCGAGGGCGAACTCCGCGAGCGCGGTGACCATGCCGGGCGTGTAGGGGCGCGTCTGCTGCATCAGCTTGATGCCCATCACGTGGACGATTCCCTCGAAGAGGCCCAGATAGACCGGTAGCAGGACGAGGATCCAAACGCGATCGAAGAAGAACGGAACAACCGTGAACCCGATGATGAGGGCCATGGTGGGTATGCGCGAGAGGTTCGCGATCTCTTGGCTCACCTTGCGCTTGAGCAGGTTCGCTGCCATAAGGTCGACGAAGCCGCCGGGGTACTTGCCCTCCTCCCACTCATGCAGCACGAACAACCACATGAATCCGAGCATGAAGCGCTGAACCACATCGAGGCTCGGGCAGATTGCGGCGGCGAACACGATGAACGTGCCCAGTATGAACGTGAGCACTTCCAGGTTGTATTTCGCAATCCAGTTTCTCATAGCGAACCACCCGCCTTTTCCTGGGATCTGCGAAGGCGCGGTAAGCATGCGCGCAAATCCGATATAGTGTCTGATAATAGTATCGGGGTGCTGCCCGCCAGCATCAACCGACACAGCAGGCTGTTTTGTAGGAAAGAAGAAAGCCATGGCCAAGAAGAACCTCGAGAAACGAGCTGCCACGCGAAAGAGGATCATGGACTCATGTTGGGACGTCTACGTCGAGAAGGGCGCAAGCGGGTTGACCGTGAAGGAGATAATCACCCGCGCGAAGGTCCACAGGAGCACGTTCTACGAGTACTTCGATTCGGCTCAGGACGCATTCGACGCCCTTGAAGACGAACTCATAGCTCTTATCCAGGCGGAGGCGCTCCTTGCCATGAAAAACGACGCGAACGACCCGGCGTCATTGGTTCGGCATGTGTACGTGGAGCACCAAGAGAGGCTTTCCGTCTTGCTCGGATCCCAAGGGGATCCCTCGTTTTCAAGGAGGATCGCGGATACCATCATCTGCTCAGTCGTAGGCTCGCTGGACCTGGGCGAACCGGACGACCAGGTGCCGTATGTACTGGAGTTCGCCCTCGTCGGAGCCCTTTCCGCCATTACGCTGTGGTATGAGCGCGGCTGCGATCTCTCGTCGGATGAGCTGGGCGCACTCGTCGCAAGAATGCTCAGGGCGGTCACGGCATCGTAAAAGAGAGGCATTTCACCTGCTGCAACCTGCGGTAGGCGAATAATCCCACAGAGGGTGGGCTGTTCGGATGGCTGCATGCTATAATCCCGCTATCAGCCATTCGGCGGGGCCAGCGGATGCGCGCCGCTTCGAGTTAGGTAAGGTTAGATGAAGAACTAGCGATGCCCGTTACGGGCGCCCATACGACCACTTCACACGTCCGGTCGCGCTTTTGAGGGTGCCGCATCGCTTCAACGTCCTTTCGCTTCAGAACCAATACATCGCGTGCCTAGCCCCTGCGCGACCTCCTTTTAAAGGAGCTCGCCATGCAACTGAATCTCTCACATGTCAGCTACACCTATTCTGGGGCGGCGTCACCTGCGTTCAGCGATGTCAGCGTCACGTTCCCGTCAGGTTGGACGGGCGTCATCGGCGACAACGGGTGCGGCAAGAGCACGCTCGCCCAAGTTGCTGCGCGCCTTATCAAGCCCGATTCCGGAACGGTGAGCCCGCAGCTGTTCTCGGCTTACTGCCAGCAAGACTCGACCCGAGCGCCGAAGAGCCTCCTCGACCTCGCTTCTGACTGGGGGCGGGAAGGCCGACGGGCAAGGGCGCTGCTGCGCATCGAGGACGACTGGTTCTGGCGCTACGAGACGCTCTCGGGCGGTCAGCGAAAGCGGCTCCAGATCGCATGCGCGCTCTACGCGCGCCCTGACGTCCTCGTCATGGACGAGCCGACGAACGACCTCGACGGCGAAACGCGCGACGTCGTGAAGGCAGCCCTCGCCTCGTTCGACGGCATAGGCATCCTCATCTCGCACGACAGGGATCTGCTGGACGCCCTCGTGAGCCAGAGCCTGCTGTGCGAGGGGGATCGCTGGGCCATGCGTCCCGGCGGGTACTCGAAGGCGAGCAGCCAGGTGGCAAGCGAGCGTGCTTCTGCCATGAGGGATCGGGAGAAGGCGGCCCGCGAAGTTGAGCGCCTGAAGGCGGAGGCCCGGCGCAGGAGCGAGGAAGCCGCCCGACAGAAGGGCAAGCGAAGCAAGCGCGGCCTTGGCAAGGACGACAGCGACGCACGCGAGAAGATCGGCCGCGCCGTAATCTCTGGTAAGGACGGTGTCGCGGGGAGGCTGTCGTCGACCATGGGCAAGCGGCTCGCCAAGGCCGAATCCGAGCTTTCGGGAAAATCCGTCTCGAAGCGATACGACCACCGCATCGGCGAGTTTGGAGTGACAGCCAGGTCGAGCCATGTGGCGCACTTGGAGGCGACGCGGCTGCGGACAGGCGAGTTCTCCGTCAAGGTGCCGGAGCTTTGGATATCTCCTGCTGACCACGTGGTTCTCACCGGGGCAAACGGTACGGGCAAGAGCCTCGTGGTGCGAAACGTCATCGAATCGGTTCCGGACAGCGTCAAGGTGGCGTACGTGCCCCAAGACGTCTCGCCCAGGGAGCGGGAAGGAGCCTTGCGGTCGCTTCGCGCTCAGGCGCAGGGGCAGAGGGGCCACGTCCTCTCCATCGTGGCGCGCCTGAACTCCGACCCCGGCAGGCTTCTCGACGGCAATGACCTCAGCCCGGGCGAGCTTCGCAAGCTCATGCTCGCCGAGCAGCTCGTCGCAGATCCGAGCTTCCTCGTGCTTGACGAGCCGACCAACCATCTCGACGTCGGCTCGATCGAGGCTCTCCAGAACATGCTCGTCGGCTTTCCCGGCGCAATCCTCCTGGTGACGCACGACAGGCAGCTGGCGAATGCGGTGGCGCAAACGGAGTGGAGGATAGAGCGGAGCGAAGATGCCTTTGAGTTGAGAGTCAAATGAAGGGCGGCGCGGACGAGGTCCCGGGCTCGACGCAGAAGGCGGAGCATGCGAAATAGAGCACGACCGCCGCAACCCGCTGCCGCCGCAACCCTGCCCGTGTCGCAACCTGCTGCCGTTGCAACCCGCCCGCGCCACCTCCCAGCGCTTCGCGCGGCGCAAGCCTGCATTGACGATCCCGATGTGCTGAAGGCCGTCGATTGGGCCATTGTGCGACTCGGAAACAAGGCGTTTCGCCCATAACATCCTCCGTCTTCAATGGCCTTTCCTTTTCAGCTTCTTCTTAGCAACGCGCTGTGCGTAGCGTCTGTCCTCTGATTGCTCTTTTTCGGTAGAGCGACGGTGGGCTGCCGCTTTCTTATGCGCCTCTCTTTCCTGCGAGAGAGCGCGTTGCGCTTTGGTGCTCATGGTTGGCCTCTTGAGCGCCTTCGCCGCGTCTCGCATGCGGCGCTTGGGGTTCTTCGCCAACGGCTTCGGATCGGCATCCAGGTCATCTCGGAACGACAACGTCTGCCATTTCTCTACGACGAATCGGAGCACCTCCTCGTTCGACGGCTCCGCACCGAACACGATTCGGGCAGCTCCGAACCCTCCGTCTTCGACATGCTCGACGATGCCCACCCAAAACTGGCCGTCGTGGTATACGGTCAGGGTGGATGACACGCTGATCTGCATGGACGCTTCCTCCTTTATGTAGACAGACCATGCAGAGAAGGGACAACCAAGGAGGCAGGTTACTGATGCGGCAGAACCGCACGCCCACGACTACCCGACGGGGACTGTGTTTTCATCTCTGGTAGATTGATTATACCCTGCTGCCAAGGTGCTTCAAGAGATCCGCGATGCGACATCCTCAAAGCGGCTGATCTCCAGCGGGAGACAGCCGATCAGCTCCTATTCTCAAGAATGCACGAAACATGTCATCTAGACGTGACAATGACACCTGAGATATGCCACCCTGACATGGTAGATAAGCTTGTCGAGTCCAAATATACTGAGCTTGGAGGTATGAAAGATATGATCAGTCAGAACATACTTTCGCTGAGAATGCGCTCTGGCATGACGCAAGAGGAGCTCGCCCAGAGAATAGGCGTGGCTCGGCAGACCGTCGCGAAATGGGAGGCAGGCGCTGCCGTCCCCGACCTTGACAACGCGACGCGCCTCGCGCAGCTGTTCGGCGTGAGTCTCGATGCGCTCGTCCACCACGACGAGGAGCAGGTCGGGTACCCTGTCGCCCCTCGCGGCCTGCACATCTTCGGCGTCGTTCGCATGGGCGAGCGCGGCCAGGTGGTCATCCCGAAGAAGGCTCGTGACATCTTCGAGCTGCATGCTGGAAGCGAGCTTCTGGTGCTGGGCGACGAGTCGCAAGGGCTTGCGCTTCAGCGCATCGAGGATGCGGCGGCCATGTTGGAGAGCTACGGACGCGCCGTGAACGAGAGGCTTTCTGACTGATCCAAGGAAAGGATCTACGCCATGGACAACAAGGGCTACGCCTGCAGAGGACTCATCTCCGTGAAGCTCGGCCCCGCCGGCAAGCTGCTCGTCAGTGACCTTGTCTTCCAGGAGCTCTGATGCAAAATGCGCAGTATCGAAGAAAAGGCCGGGCAGCCTGCGCTTTCTTTCACAAAGCACGAAGGTGGCGCGCGCTCCTTGGTCCTCGTTCACGCGCAGAGCACCGATCAGCACAGCTTCGACAAAGTGATCAGGCCGCTGTCAAAAGATTTCACCGTGTATACCGTGGACTGCTTTGGGCATGGGAAGAGCGCCCACGATCCAAGCTTGTACAACATCGTCTCGCTGGGAGACGCCCTCGTCAGGTTCATCGAGGATGTGGTCGGCAGACCGTGTGCGCTGCTCGGGCACTCATCGGGCGGGCTGATCGCCGCATACGCCGCCGGGAAGACGCAGCTGTGCGAACTGCTCATCCTTGAGGACCCGCCCTTCTTCTCGTGCCAGGGCGAGCGAAGAAAAAAGACGTTCAACTATCTGGATCTCTCGTCGATATGCCATGAGTACCTGCAGGGCCCGGCGGATGAGAGCTTCGTGTTGTTCTACTTCGAGAACCAGTACGCTTGGAAATTCTTTCCGGAAAAGGCGCGCGAGAAGATGCGTCCGAAAAGCATTGCGTCGGCCAGAAAGTTTTTACAGAAGCATCCTGAGAAAGACCTGAAGGTCCCCTTCTGGCCAAAGACCGCCTTGGCGGCGTTTGTTGGGATGGGGAGCTACGATCCGCGATTCGGGGAGGCGTTCTATGACGACAGCTTCCACTGCGGGATTCCCCATGAGGAGCTGCTTAGTGAAATCAGGTGCCCGGCCCTGTTCATGAAGGCGAAGACGGATTGGTCTGACGACGGCGTTCTTTTCGCCGCGCTCGATGAAGACGACCTTGCGAAGTGCTTGGGGCTTATCTCCGACTGCGAGCTCGTTCGGTTCGACTGCGGTCACGGGATCCATGTTGAGAAGTCCAGGGATTTCGTCTCGGCCATCAAGGATTCAATCTCGCGCGTCAGGTGATGACAGCGGCGGGGCAGGCAATTCTGCACTGGCACGTCAGGGTGTGTATGTCGTAGCCTTCAAGTACAAGAAACCCCCGTACTGTCTTCCGTTGCTAGAAAGATGGTACGGGGGTTAAAAATGCGCCTGGCGATCGAGCAGGCTACATCAGCGCCTTGCCTGCATCCCAGGCATCGCCGACTTCTTCGCCGACCTCAGCAAACTCCTTGAGCGCGCACTGGATTGCGATGCGCGAGTCCTTCGCCAACAAGATGCCGTCCACGTCTGATCCTTTCATCTTGCATGCCGAGTAACCTTACGTGCGTGATCGATATGAAGTATGATTCAAAGGCGAAGTTGCGACTAGTACTATTATTAAAGATAGATACTATCTTGAAAGATAGCCATGAGATTGTCTAAAAGAGGATCGGAGAAGCCAAGTTCCAGATCACGGGCCCTAGCCCGGTCGACAACGTTTCTTGCCGTCACCGTGGGGCACTTGTATGAAAACGCTCCGTTGTCCCATTTGGGGCGGACAGATAGGGGCACGCACTTGCCGCTGAAAGCACAATGGTTGACGCGTTGTGGAAGAGCGCAGATTGCTGCGGCGTAAGGACACCTGCAATGCTCAGGGCCAGCAACAGGCTGTTGAATCCGATTGCGAAGCGGTATCCGCGATTCATGCGTCGTTGCAAGGTGCGGGATAATGTACGCAAGTACACGATGGAATGCAGGTCATCGGAGGTTAATGCGATGTCTGCCGCTTCGCGTGCGACCGCAGATCCAGCCGACATGGCGATTGACACGTCGGCTGTGGCCAAGGCGGGCGAGTCGTTGACGCCGTCACCTACCATGCACACCTTGCAACCTTCTGCCTGTAATTTGCGAACGAATCGGTGCTTGTCTTCGGGCAGCAGGTCAGCGTGGCATTCGTCTATGCCCGCCTCTTCGGCGATCCGTCGCGCGGTGCGGTCGGCGTCGCCCGTCAACATGATCACGCGCCGGAATCCTTCGGCGTGCAGGTTCTCAATGACGCTGCGCGCTTCTTCTTTTAACGGGTCATCAATGTAGATGACGCCGCGAAGCTGATGGTCGACTGCCAAAAACAGCGGTGACGTTCCAAGCGCCAAGCTGTGAATATGCTCCAGTTGCTGTGCGTCAATCTGGACAGCTTCGTCTTCCAGCACGAAATGCTGACTGCCGATAACAACGCGCTTGCCGTTTTCGAGCGAGCTTACGATACCGTGGGCGACCACGTACTCGACGTCGGAGTGTAGTTTGCGGTGTTCCAGGTGCTCCTCTAGTGCGGCGTTTACCACAGCACGTGCGACAGGGTGCGGGAAGTGCTCTTCGAGACAAGCTGCAAGGCGTAGTACCTCTTTGCGCGAGAACCCGTTATACGGTTCCACGTGGTGCACCGCAGGTGTGGCGGCTGTCAACGTACCTGTCTTGTCGAACACGAGGGTGTCGGCTTTTGCGATGGCGTCGAAATACCGCGAGCCTTTTACCAGAAATCCATGCCGTGCGCCTTCGCGCTGTGCGGCCATGACGGCGATGGCGCCGGACATCTTGAGCGCGCATGAGTAATCAACCATAAGGCACGCCGCCGTTTTCGAGAGCGAGCGCGTTGCCAGCGCCACCGCGCCCGCTAGCGCGAAGTTCCACGGCACCAGCTTGTCGGCTATGTTTTCGATGCGTTTCTGTTCGGACGACTTCGCAGCGTTCGTGTCTTGCATCATGGCGAGGATCGAGTTGATCTTGCTTTGCGCAGGGTCGCTGGTCACGCGCACGCAGATCTCTCCTTCTTCCACGGCGGTTCCGGCATACACGCTGTCGCCCATCTGCCGCATGACGGGTAGCGGTTCGCCGGTCAGCGACGACTGGTTCACCATCGCTTCGCCGGACACGATGGTGCCGTCAACGGGCATCGCATCGCCGGTGCGCACGATTACGTGCTCGCCGATCTGCAGGTCGGAAAGATCCACTTCCACTTCTACGTCGTTGCGGTTTGCTCTTGCCGTAGTGGGAATGCCCAGCAGCGACTGTGCCAAACTGGATTCGGAGCGCTTGCGGGTGTAGTCTTCCAGGATCTCTCCCACATGCAGCAGAAGCATGGTTTCACCGGCGTTGCTTGCTCCTTGTGTGAAGCCCATGGCAATAGCTGCGCCGTCGAGCACGGGCACATCGAGTCGTCTGTGGCGCAGAGATCCAAGGCTTGCCTTCCAGAAGGGGAGGGCGCGCCGAAACCACACGATGGTTTTCAACGGCTTAGGCATGAAGAGGCGAAGGATAAACCATGCCGTAAGGTTGGCTAGTTTCGCATACAGCTCGCGACTGCGCGGTGCAAGTGCGAAAGCGTCGCTCGGGCGCCATGCGTTCAATTCGGCGAAGGTGGTCTTCGCTATACGTCCCACGACGGCGTTGCGTGATGATTTCGTTGGCTCGAACTCAACGGCGAAGCTGGCTGCGTGAGGGTATGCTGTGGCTTTGCGAACGAAAGTCATCTCAAGAAACGTTTCCTCGAGCGCCATCGCCTCATGGTCGGTCAAGTTGCGGGGCAGCTGCAAACGCAGGCGTCCGGGTAGGGAGTGCTTGATGACGCAACGCACGAGCCGCTCGCTATTCTTCCGGTTCTTTCGAGTCTTCTACAGCTTCTTCGATGATCATGTCGTCGACGTCGTGCGCGGCATCCTCTTCGTTTCTCAGTACTTTCGCTTCGGCCATGATGTCATCGCACTGAGCTTTTGCTTCGTCCACAACATGCTCGACGTAGCCCTTGCACTCAAGTCCACATGCCGTCGCACGCACGCATGCCTGATGAACTGGGCGGCTTTTCGCAGCTTTTATGCCAACGGTTCCAAGAAGAAAACCTCCGATAACCAATAATCCGGGATGCATGATGACCTCCTAAAATTGAATACGTTTTCATCTGTCGGATTAAGGAGCGCCTTTCCGGCTGTTTGCATTTCTTCGTAATTTACCTTAGTCCTCAATAATTAGCCTTAGCATACTTAATGTTATCCTAATATAACTTTTGAGCGAGAGCCAGCGGTATGAAATAAGAGAGCCAGCGGCACGAAATGCACCGACATGGTCATTGCTCTCTCCAGCGTAGTTAATGAACGATTGATACGAATGGAGCATTGAAAAACGAATGGGCTAACAGGAATTGCTTGACATCGCATAAAAATGTTAGCCATAATTAACATCGTTGAAAGGTTGGTTGTTTTGAATAGTCAGAGAGCAGAGCAGGGATTAAAACCGAAGGACCTCATCAACGTAGGCATTTTCAGTGCGATTTATTTCATCATCTGTATGGCGGTGGCTATGCGAACGCATCCAAGTTCTCATCGGCATTCAAGGAGGCGACAGGCTTCACGCCACGTGAGTTTCGTGCGCGTGCGCTATCTGAGGTTTAATTCCCCGTATCCGTCAGCCTTGCGCGGATGGGCTGATGTCTTTCCGGTCACGTCTCAAAGGATCTTCCTGGTGTATTGAAAGGAGTTTGCTCATATGCAACATGATGAATCGTATCAAGAATCATCTCTGAAGGCGCCCGTATCTCCCTCCGACGACGCAAGCGAGCCGTCAAGTAAGCTGGGGTTCGCCTATCTTCTCGGATTCGCGGGGCGCAAGCGCTGGCTGCTCTATTTCGGATGCGCTCTGTCGGCAGTGGCTATGCTGCTTTCATTTGGACCTTATATCTGCATCTGGCTCGTCGCGCGCGACCTCATCGCGGTTGCTCCCGATTGGACGGAGGCGGAAAACCTCGCCTTGCATGGTTGGCTTGCGCTCTTCCTGGCCGTCGTGAGCCTCGTGCTGTACTTCTTCGCGCTGCTCTGCACCCATGCGTGCGCCTTCCATACGGCGAGCAACTTGCGCAAAGCCTGCCTGAGCCACCTCATGAAGGTGCAGCTCGGCTACTTCGACACGCATGCTTCGGGTGCGCTTCGTCGCGTCATCGACGGATGCGCCGGTTCTACTGAGGGCCTCATCGCGCACAAGACGCCCGACACGGCGGGCTCGCTCGCCATGGTGTTAGGCCTCGTTGTCACGCTGTTCGTGTTCGACTGGCGCATGGGGCTTGCATGTCTGATGTCCGCGATCCTATCTATCGCTTGCATGTTTGCCATGATGGGCGGCAAGAACGCTCACTTCATGCAGCGCTACATGCAGGCGCAGGTGAACATGTCGAAGGCCGGAACGGAGTACGTGCGCGGCATTCCCGTCGTGAAGGTGTTCCAGCAGACTGTCTACTCGTTCAAGGCATTCCACGACGCCATAATCGAATACTCGGAAATGGCCGAGAAGTATGCGGTGAAGACATGCGCCAAGCCGCAGGTGACAGCGCTCACCGTCATCACGGGCGTCGCCATCTTCCTTGTGCCGGTGGCCATCTTTCTCGCGCCAGGTGCGCAGGCGGAAGGCTTCGCCGCGTTCGCGGGCTTCATAGCCGACTTCGCGTTTTATGCGATCTTCTCTGCCATCATCGCCACGGCCGTTACGCGCCTCATGTTCGTGATGGAAGAGTTTGAAATCTCTTCTGATGCAGCGAAGAGGACGTACGACATTCTGAACTCGCCGATCCTTGCCGAACCCGAACATCCCGAAACTCCGTTCGCCTACGATATCGCCTTCGATCATGTCAGCTTTCGCTACGAGGGCGCAGACCGTGACGCTTTGTCTGACGTGAGCTTCGAGGTTCCTCAAGGCGCGACGGTTGCCTTGGTGGGACCTTCTGGCGGTGGCAAGACCACGGCGGCGAGCTTGGTCCCGCGCTTCTGGGATGTCGCTGCTGGCTCGGTGCGCATCGGCGGCATTGACGTGCGTGCGATCGATGCGGATGAACTCATGCAAAGCATCGCTTTCGTGTTCCAGGACAACCGACTGTTCAAGAAGTCCATCTACGAGAACGTCGCTGCAGCGCGCCTCGATGCTACGCGCGAAGACGTGATGTCTGCGCTCGCTGCCGCCCAATGCGATGACATCTTGGCTAAGCTTCCCAACGGCGTTGACACGGTGGTGGGAACGGCTGGCATCCATCTTTCCGGGGGCGAGAAACAGCGCATCGCGCTTGCTCGCGCCATCTGCAAGCAGGCGCCCATCGTGGTGCTCGACGAGGCGACCGCCTTCGCCGATCCGGAGAACGAGGCGCTCATTCAAAAGGGCTTTGCCGAACTCGCCCGTGGCCGCACCGTGCTCATGATCGCGCACAGGCTTTCCACGGTGGTAGGCGCCGACAAGATCGTGGTCATCGACGACGGACGCGCTGTAGAACAGGGAACGCACGACGAGCTCGTTGCATTCGGCGGACTGTATGCGCGCATGTGGGAAGAGTACCAACACGCTGCGCTTTGGCGCATCAAGTCCGATGCGCCGGCTCGGGATGGGGCTGCGGTCGTGGGCGAAGCATCTGCGTTAGAAGGAGGCGCGCGATGATGAGCATGAAAGAGAAGTATGCGCTCACTGATGAGGGTGCAAAAAACGTCCGTCTTGGCGCTTTCTGGACCGTGGTGGTGAACATCGTTGCCATGTTCGGCATCGGGTTCTTCTTCATTTTGATGGATCAGCTTGTCGGGGCACTCACGCAAGGCGAGCCCTTGCCCGATATGCTGCCGTATGCGATAGGGCTTGTTGTGTTCGCCATTGCTCTTTGGATAGCGCACTGGTTCCAATATGACCACACCTACGGCAAAACCTATCGCGAGAGCGGAAAACAACGTATTGGCCTGGCCGAACGTTTGCGCGAGTTGCCGCTGTCGTTCTTCGGCAAGCGAGACTTAGCGGATCTTACCGAAACGATCATGACCGACGCAACCACGATGGAACACGTTTACTCCCATGTGCTGCCTTACCTTTACGGTACCTATATATCGACGGGAATCATCGCCGCGTGCCTTTTGGTTTCCAACTGGCAGTTGGCTCTTGCGGCTCTCTGGTCGGTACCGGTCGCTTTTGCCATCCTGTTTTGGTCGCGCCGCTTTTCTGCTCCGCTCATGCGCAAGACTCGCTCACACGCGCTTGACATGACGGAGAACACCCAGGAGATGTTGGAGTGTGTTCGTGAGATTCGCGCGACAAACCAAGTCGATGCGTATCTCAAGCAGGCTGACAGCCTTATTGACCGCCACGAGAAGTCGATGTTCAGATCGGAGGTGGGGATGGGCATCCCGGTACAGTCCACTCAAGTCATTATGCGCTTCGGCATTGCAACAACCATTCTTGCAGGTTCGCTCATGCTCGCCGACGGATCCATCGGATTCATGGTTATGTTCGGGTTTTTGCTCGTGGTCTCGCGCATCTATGCCCCCTTTGACCAGTCGATGCTCATGCTCGCCGAGTTGTTCATGGCTACCGAGGTAGCTGCGCCCCGCATGAAGGCACTCTACGACGAGCCGGTGGCCACGGGCAGCAAAACGTTCGAACCTTGCGGGTACGATGTGACGTTCGAAGATGTCACCTTCTCATATGGCGATGGTGGCGAGCCAGTCGTGAGCAACGTCTCCTTCGTTGCCTCAGAAGGCAAGGTGACGGCGTTGGTCGGTCCGTCCGGATCGGGCAAATCGACCCTCACCAAGCTGGCGGCGCGCTTCTGGGATGCCGACAGTGGACGTGTGCTTGTAGGCGGCGTTGACGTCTCCACTATCGACCCCGAAACGCTTTTGAAGGATTACTCAGTTGTCTTTCAGGATGTGCTGCTCTTCGACGACACGGTGATGGGCAACATTCGCCTTGGCCGCCGCGATGCGACCGACGAAGAGGTGCTGGCTGCCGCCAAGGCCGCCATGTGCGATGACTTCGTGCGCAAGCTCCCGCAAGGCTATGACACCATGATCGGCGAGAATGGGAGCAAGCTCTCCGGCGGCGAGCGCCAGCGCATATCGATCGCCCGGGCGCTTCTGAAGGGCTCGCCCATAGTCTTGCTCGACGAAGCAACTGCTTCGCTTGATGTGGAGAACGAGTCGCAGGTGCAACAAGCGCTATCGAACCTGCTTGCAGGAAAGACCGTCATCGTCATCGCGCACCGCATGCGCACGGTGATGAACGCTGACAAGATCGTGGTGCTCGACGAAGGCCGCGTGGTGGAAGAGGGATCGCCGAACAGCCTCCTTGCGGAAAACGGTTTGTTCGCCCGCATGGTGAACCTGCAAAGCCAGTCCTCTGCTTGGACGCTCTAGCGATGACAAGCGCCTTGCCTCGTATTCCATAATCTCGCGTCTACTTAGACTTTGGCAGCACGCCAAGTCTTTCGCATTGCCTTTGAGCCACAAAAGCGCATCGTAGCAGTCATCAAGCGCGGCAGGGTAGGGATGCACTGGTGCCAAACGATAGCCAGGAGACACGATCATGCAGCCAAACTTTTCGACCAAATGCCTTTGCTCATGGCTAGATTTCAAACGTTGCGCCAGCGACAAATGCTGAGAGCTTATCTCCCAAGGTTTCAGCAAGTTGGGGCATGTAGGGGCCTGTGCAATGTCCCGTGATCACGCGGGATACGCCTGTATCTGCAAGCTTCTTAGCAAAGGAATAGACGAATTCCTCGTTACGATCGAATAAGTGAAGACCACCAATAACGGCTTTGACGGGCTTGCCGGGAAATGCGCGACGGGCCTCCTCGACGACGACGTCGGCTCCTGCGTGGCAGCATCCGTTGACCACGACTATGCCGTCGCCATCAATCAAAATGAGTGACTGCTCGTGCGTGAAATCATCGGCCACAAGTTCGTCGTCGACTTTGATAAGCATCTTTTGCGCGGCACCTGCATCCGCATAGCCTGATACGTCATGTCCCAGGATGTATGCACCCTTACCGATTTGCTCTAGGTTAGAAGTGGGGCGGATACGGTCTTCCAGCAGGCTCATCAACCCAGGCTCAATGCCGATGTATTCAAGATCGCCTTTGGCGCGTGAGTAGCAATTCTCCTTGGCGGCGCTGGCGATATAGATCGGGGCATCAGTGTTTGTATCGGCAAAGGACTTGAGTCCACCTGCGTGGTCGAAATGCGCATGGGACAGGATGCATGCGTCGACGTTCGCAAGGTCGACCCCTAGGACTTTGGCGTTCGCGACGAAGGCACCGGTGGCTCCTGTGTCATAGAGGTAGGTCGTACCCGCATGCTCGACCAGGAGTGATAAGCCCCACTCACAGGTCAGGCCCTCGTCTGCATTGTTGTCTATCAGCACGCGAATTCGCATGATGCCCCTCGCTTTCTCCTGCATACATTGATCACGTTAATCCATCCAATTCCATTTCGCAAATTTGCAAATTGCTATGTTTGCGAAATGGAATAATGTCCGCAAGTATTCTTCTCGCACTTGTCGCGAATTCGACAGCCAGGCCACGCTCCAATCGCCTGTTTCGTCAACAGTTTAGCCATTGTTCGATTGAAATATACAAACAAACATTCTAATAGGGGAGTGCACTTGCGGGTCGAGCTCATATCGATGGGTCCAGCAGATGGGACGCTGTACATGGTGTTCAGGTCCCCTGCGCTTATCTCCGAGTCGGGTCGCGCGGAGATGCTGTCCAATCTTGAGCGGGTAGCTGATCCTGGCAGCTGGATTAGGACTCCAGAACCCCTCACGTCAACTCGTGCCGTGGCGATGCTGCGCTATCGCGGTGAGCTTATGAGGGCGGGACCCGGCAAGTTGAACTGAACACCTAATGTGCAGTTTTGGGACGCAGTTCAGAATGGCGCGGGCTTTTTGTAGCGAAATCAAGCTACCCTGCTATGCGAATCGATAGCGTACACCTGAACCTGTCTTTTTCGCCATGATCGAGAAACCATAGCGATGCGGTTTCATAATACGGTTCTTCGAGGATCAGATTTTCTCTTTGGACAAATCTCCTTGCGGCTTTGTACGCCTTACCAACTTCAGGCCACTCCTCGTTGAATATGACGACAACGTAATCGCCTTCAGGTTTTGTGTCTATTTTGAATTCGTTTCGAGACACTTCTTCAAGTGCGTCTTCTGGGATTTCTATTCCCTGTGGCAAAAGAAGATACGAGGACTGGTAAAGCGGTTTGCCGTCCACGAAGTTTGCAGTCAACCCATATGGAGACAGCTGCGCTGCAGGTCCGATGCTCTTTGTGAGCATCATGGCTTTGCCTAATGCCGGCCACAATAATTCAAAGGAATCACCAGGGTGTTTGACTTGGGCGGGTCCGTCAACAAGGAGCAGCCTTTCGGGAAGGTGCTTCACGCGAACATCGACAACCCCTTCCGCTTCTAGGCCGTCTTGCACTGCTTTTTCTGACTGACGTGCAATCTCCGCCAAGAGTTCTTTTGATCGCTCCAGTTCGCGGATGCGTTGCAAAATGGCTTCTTGCGTTTCTTTGACGGTGTTGTGAAAAAGCAGGAGGTCGTCTTTGTCGCAGCGTTCTTTGATTTCTGCGAGCGACATCCCGGCGTCTACTAGGGCGCGGATGGTTACGAAAACGCCATAGTCATCCATGGTGTAATCGCGATAGCCATTTGCTTTCTTCGAAGAGGGTTTCACCAAGCCGATTTGGTCGTAATGGATAAGCGTGTCCTTGCTCGTGTCGCATAGTTTTGCGAATTCGCCAGACTTCATGGGCTCGCTCCTTGTTTTTTCGGTTTTATTCCATTGGTAAAAATAAGCTGTTGACTCTGGGGTTACCCTACAGTTTAGCATCCTCCCATCGAGACATTCAATATGGGTGTCTATACGAAGAGAGAGGATGAGATATGCCAACGTATAACCCTGAGCTATACCGCAAGGAAAAGCACTGGAAAGAAGGCGAATTCGATGTCTATCGAAATGCTCATTGGTCGGGTCCCGGATGCCATGAGGGCTGCGGTCTTCTGTGGTATGTGAAGGACGGCAAGGTTGACCATATTGAGGGCGATCCGAATGACGCTTTCAACAGAGGTCGTCTGTGCATGCGTTGCCTGAACATGGTGGATGAGGGTATCAACAATACTGAGCAGCGACTGAAGCGCCCTCTGAAGCGCGTTGGTAAGCGCGGCGAGAACAAGTGGGAAGAGATTTCCTGGGATGAGGCTTACAGCATCATCGAAGAGCACGTGCATGATGCATGGGATACCGTGGGTCCGCTGTCCATCATCGTGATGGAGGGTACCGGCCGTAACGTATGCTGGCAGGTTCCGCTGCTTGGCTTCTCCGCCTTCAGGACCCCGCAGTTCTCCTGTGGCTTCCTTTCTGGCGACTCTTGCTATCTGCCTCGTTGCTCGTCTTCGGTGCTCATCATGGGCGGTCCTGCAGTTGTTGATTGCGGTCAGTTCAGCCAGGAGCGATATGATCATCCCGAGTACGAGTATCCGGAGGTCATCCTTTCTTGGGGCTCCAACTCTCTGGTCAGCAACAAAGAGGCGCTTCTGGGCCACTGGTTCATCGACTGCGCACGTAATGGCGGCACGAAGTTCCTCAACGTCGACACGCGTGTTACCTGGCTCAGCGCTCATTCTGAGGCTTACCTGCAGCCGCGTCCTGGCACCGACGGCGCGCTTGCCATGGCAATGCTGAATGTCATCATCAGCGAAGATCTTTATGATCATGAGTTCGTCGAGAAGTGGTGCTTCGGCTTCGATGATCTTAGGGAGTGCGTAAAGGATTGGACTCCTGAGCGAGCTGGCGAAATCGCTGGTTGCGATCCCGAGGACATCAAAATGATTGCCCGCATATACGCTACCGCTAAAACCGCTGCATTTGACTGGGGCGTTGCAACCGACCAGAACGTCAACGGCATGGCTCAAACCCATGCTTTCATGATCATGGAAGCTATCACGGGTAACGTGGATGTGCCCGGTGGCAACTACTTGGCAGGAGGTGCCTTCGGCGTAAACGCAATGTGCGCTTGCGGTCTTGATCAGTTCATCTCGAAGGATCTCCAGGACCAGCGTATCGGCCTCGATAAATATCCGATGCATCAGTACGGCATGGTGCCGACTGTGGTACCCGACCTGCTCCTTGAGCAGATCGAAACTGGTGAGCCCTACCCAATTAAGATGCTCTACATGGCAGGCACCAATCCTATCGCCTGCATGGGCGCAGAGGCCCCGCGCGTTGTTGAGGCGTTGCAGAAGGTTCCGTTCGTTGTAATTGCCGACCTGTGGATGACGCCGACTGCCGTTGCAGCTGCCGACCTTGTACTCCCCGTAGCTATGAGCTGCGAGCGCAACTCCTATCGCGAGTGGTATCAGCCGAGCCGTGCCATGACCAAGCTGACCCAGTACGGAGAGTGCAAGTCCGACGAACAGATTCTAGCCGATTTGTCCATTCGACTGAATGGCGAAAACGTGCCGTGGACCAATGAGAAGGAGATGCTCGAATGGGTTCTGGCCAAGGACAACGCTCCTATCACTTGGGAAGACCTTTCCAAGAACCCCGATGGCGCATGGGCCTTCCCGGGTTATCGTCGCTATGAGACGGGCAAGCTCCGCGGCGACGGCAAGCCTGGCTTCAACACGCCGACGGGACTGATCGAGCTTCGCAGCACCATGATGGAAGCTATGGGCTACCATGATCTGCCCTACTTCCAGGAGCCGCCGGAGTCCCCCGTGACTCGCCCCGACCTCTTTGAGGAATATCCCCTGGTTTGCACTTCAGGCAAGCGCCACGATGAGTTCTTCCATTCTGAGCACAGGAACATGCCCACTATGCGTGAATTCCGTCCTAATCCTGAGGTTGACATCCATCCGAACGATGCCGAGAAGTATGGCATCAAGCATGGTGATTGGGTTTGGATCGAAAATCATCGCGGTCGCTGCAAGCAGACGGCAAACGTTACGCCGACTATCAAGGAAGGCGTGGTTTGCGCTGACCATGGTTGGTGGTTCCCCGAGAATGACCCTGCCGAACTCTACAATGTCTTTGACGTGAACATTAACAACCTCACCACTCAGGGTGTTTTTGGTGAGGCTGGCTATGGCGCACCGTACCGCACCATTCTCTGCAAGGTTTACAAGTGCACGTCTGAGAACAGCAAGGTCACTCCTAACCAGATCATAGTCGAGAGCCTGAAGAAGTAGAGGAGGACGATAATGAGCAAAATGGGTCTTTTCATCAATTACGAGTACTGCACGGGTTGCCACGCGTGCGAAGTAGCATGCAAGAAGCACCTGAATCTGGAGAAGGGCCAGTTCGGCATGCATGTTCTCCAGGATGGACCGCGCCTGTTGCCTGACGGCAAGAAGTGGGAGTACACGTATCTGCCTTATCCGTCTCATCTGTGCGATATGTGCGCAGATCGCACAAAGGAAGGTCGCCTTCCCACTTGCGCGCATCATTGCCAGGGCGGTGTTATCGAGTATGGTCCGCTTGAGGAGTTGGTAAAGCTTGCCGCCGAACAGCCCCACTCTGTTATTTACGCCCTGCAGTAATTCGAGTGGCGTAACAAAAAGAGCTAGCGAAGCATCTTAGGCACCACCCTTGTTCGCGAGAATCCAGGGTGGTGCTTTACGTATACGAAGGGAGGACATCCGTGGCGTGTCCAATTTGCAATCCAATGTGTGGAAAATGCCGGCCTCCGCAGCCGAAGCCGATGAGATGCGAGTCATGTGGAAAGCTTGCCATGCGTTCGCGCACGCAGCCTTGGGAATGTAACCACTGTGGAGCGCCCTTGCCCGAACGCCCTAAGGTCAAGTGTGCATGGGCGGGTCGTATGTGCGACATCCCTTGCGCGTTTGTTGCGACATCTCATGAATCGGGCAAGCTTCAGCCATGCAAATGGCCGCCAAGGAAGCCCAGCAAAGTCTGGAGCAAGTGATCATTGAGCTTGAAAAGCGAGGGTCGAGACTATTCATGACAAGCCTGCTGTTCCCATTTGGGGGTCTAGTTCAAAGCCGGGCCCTTTAGCCGTCGTGGCGGTTCGTAGGTCTCGAGGAAGGGAAGCCGCTATCTAGCTATGTTCGCTGTCAAAGTGCGCAAGAAATTGTACGTCATCAGCGCCATCGCCGACGACGTGCAGCCTCCGGCCGCTACATTCACCTCAACCCCCGGATATCGGGCGACGCCCGATAGGCCGAGGGCTTCCGCATGCCAGGGAGCGCGCGTCAAAGCACCCGACCCCCGACATGCCGAACATGCCATGGAAGCCGAATGCGAAGAAGCTCTCCCTTCTTCAAACTCCGCGCAGCTACTCCTGCGCTTTCAGCGCTATAGAGAGCGGCACGTTCCTGATGTGGCGTACATGCAGGAAAGCAACCGCGACATAGCAGACGATGCCCACGCACACCTCGAGCACTAGCTGGGAAGCAGGAATGACTACCTCGAAGTTGCCGTTGTACCCCATGAAAACGAACTTGACGAGCCATGTGAGGAACAGCACGATCACCGGGAGGCACAGCAGAAGCGACGCGACCACGGTAATGGTGATGGAGCGGATATAGAGCCTGTTCACCTCGCGAGGACGGTACCCGAACACCTTCATGTACGAAATCGAGCGCGCGCTGCGATCGATGACCGTCTTCGTGAGCAGGTACATGAGCACCACGTAGATAATGGCCGCCAGCGCCACCAGCAGGCCGGTCATGGATCCCATCGAGTCCGAGAGCTGCGCGACGATTTTATCCATAGCGTCAGGCGTCAGGTCGCTCATGACGTAGAGCGCATCTATCGCAAGCGGCATGTCGGAGGCGTATCCGTTGAAGTATCCGTCCGCGTTTCCGAACAGCCTGTTGAACTCCGCTATGGGCAGGTACGCATTCATGTTCGAAGCACTCCCGCACGTGCCGCTGATGCGAAGTTCGTAGGTTTTGTCGCTCAGAGGATCGCTCAGCTCGACGTTTCCGCCGATAGAAAGTCCGCATTTTTCGGCAAGCCCCCGGCCCACAACGACGCTCCCCTCGGCTGTGTCGACGTCGCTCCAATAGGCGGAACCCTGCTGGATGCCGTACATGCTCACGTCCTCCATGCCGAAGTCTCCCGGACGCGCCGTCTCAAGCGAGGCGACGGCGAACTTCTCGGCCTGGGCAACGGCCTCATCCGAATTCGCCAGCGTGTTCCAAACGACGTCGGAGTCGGGGTCGACGCGCGAGGCGTCTGCGGCAAGCTGTATGAGCTCCGATGCGCCCATCGCCTCCAGCTCGCCAGGCGGCGTCATGGAAAGCTTCTCGGCGGCGGCTTGCGCCACGCGCTCGCTCTCGTCGACGTCTATCTCAACCGGCGTCTTCAGGATGTACTGGTGTTCGGCCACCATGTCGGACTTCAGGTTCTCGGCGTAGTGGTCCACGACCGGCATCATGCACAGCCCGAACACGAGCAGAAGGCTGGCAAAGGCTATTCCGCAAAACAGCGTGAGGAAGCTCGGAAGGTTGCAGAGCAGGATGCGCAGGCGGAAACGCGCCGTGAACGGCAGGCGTTCCGGCAGGGCCACGCCGCGTCTGCGGCTTCGCTTCGTGGTCTCGCGGCGCAGAAACTCCAGAGGGGTGCACCTCAGCTTCCGCATGAGCCCGACGAGGTTCACCAGCACAAGCAGCACGACCGGAACGACGGTGCACATGAAGAAGACGCGCCAGTTCCAGAACATCTCAAACGGCGGCAGGCTGTAGGAGTTGTAGTACAGGTCGCGCATCGGCGCGTATAGAACCTGGTAGCCGACGAGATTGCCCGCCACGGCCGCCAGGATGCCGACGAGCGCCGGAAGCGCCATATAGTGGGCGACGAGCTCGCGCTTGCGATAGCCCGAGGCGAGCAGCGTGCCGATGATGGCGCTCTCCGCCTCGATGCTCGAGCCCGCAAGGACGACGAACACGAACGCCATGATCACAATGAGCAGGACGAGCATCACCTCCCACATCAACTGGTCGCCTTCCACGTCGTCAGCCGCGTAGCTGATGGCGCTGTTCGAGGCCGCGTCCATGAGCGACGTGGGCATAGCCCTGTTCTCGTGCAGCGCCGTGGCTATGTCCTCCAGGAGGTCGGCCGCTTCCGCGCGGTCTAAGCCCGCTTCGTCGGCGCGATAGGCGTAGGTGTAGGTGAGCGGCGCATCCACCGAGGCGAATCCCTCGGGCGTCGCCATGCCGATGGTGAAGGTGATGGAGTTGAAGACGAAATCGCTTGGGTCCTCGAAGAGCGACGAATAGTCCGGCAGCGTGCAGATGCCGGAAATCTCGAAGGCGCTTCCCCCTATTTGCACCGTGTCGCCGACGGCGAGGTCGTGATGAGCGCAGAAGACGCGGTCGAGCGCCACCTCGTCAGGGGAGTCGGGCGCCTCGCCCTCGGCGTAGCTGGCCAGGTCGAAGGTGTCACGCTCTTTGAAGAGCCGCACGGTGGCGGAATCGGCAGAATCGGCGGCATCGTCGCCGGATGCGCCTTCCCACGTCATCTCGGCCTCGCGGCTGAACTCCTCCTCCACGGAAACGCCCAGCTCCTCCACCGCCTCTATCGCCTCGTCGGGCGCTTCGAAGGCGCAGGTGAACTGGCCGTCTTGCATGCGGTAGTCCTCGGGCATGTCGGCAACGATGCGCTCGATCGACGAGGCTGCCACAAGAAAACCCGAAACGAAGGCGATAGACACGGAGATGAGAGCGAAAATGCCCAGATAGCGCCCGGCATTGTGGACAAGCTGGCGCGGGATGCGACGAATGAGAGGACTCGACATGAGCTACCACTCCAAGGAAAGCGCCGGCACGCGCTCCTCGTTCACGGAATCTTCCACGAGTATGCCGTCATGCAGGCGCATGATGCGGTTCGACATGCGCGCGATGGCGTCGTTGTGCGTGACCACGACAACGGTGCAGCCGTACTCGCGGTTGACCTCTTCCATCAGCGTCAATATCTCGAGGGACGTCTGGTAGTCGAGCGCGCCCGTCGGCTCGTCACATAAAAGCAGCTTCGGGTTCTTGACGAGCGCGCGGCCGATGGCACAGCGCTGCTGCTGGCCGCCCGACATCTGCCGCGGGAACTTGCGGCGCTGATCCCACAATCCAAGGGAGCGCAGCAGGTCATCGAGCGGAAGAGGGTCTTCGCTCAGATGTGCGCACACCTCGATGTTCTCGCGAACCGTGAGGTCGGGAATCAGATTGTAGAACTGGAGGACGAAGCCGAGCTCGGCGCGCCGATACTCACCCACCTCCCTGTCGGAGAGGCCCGTTATGTCCACACCGTCGACGACGACTCTCCCGCCGTCGCAGGGCTCCAGGCCGCCCACGATGTTCAAGAAGGTGGACTTCCCCGACCCGGAAGGCCCGAGCAGGGACGCGAAGTCACCCTTCTCAAGAGAGGTCGAGACGCCCTTGATCACCTCGATGTGCGCGTCTCCCTCGCCGTATCCTTTGCGAACGTCTGTTACCTCCAAGAATGCCATAGCATGTCTCCTTGTGATTCGCTTCCTGAATCGATCGATACCCTCTAGGGAAACACTGATTTATGCTCGCATCGCTTACTTATGCGTTCGCCCTTACGAAGCCCAGTCTTTCTTGAGGTTTTTGTCAATAATAACCCAAATTAGTTAGTATTGGTAAACTTATTGACGGCGAGCGGCGCAGGCTACGGCGTATCTGAGCAGAGCTCTTGCCACAGTCAGCCAGCACAACACCCCTGCGACCACTGTTGCTGGGGAAACGGGGAGTGGATCAAGGGAGTAGTCGCGCTTTTCGGGTTAAAAAGGCTTGCAAAGCAAATTTGTAATCACCCCAGTGATTACAAAGTGATTCGGACTCGGTGATAAGGAACGTACTTCGATGAACTACATAACACGCAACGGTACGTATTTGAATGACTCCTCCATCGAGGAGGAATAAATCTTTGAGAAACGGAAGTTCTCCTTCTGGCCGTGAACTCAGATGGCGGGAGGGCGCGATAGAATACCGGTTCAAAGAACTGGTGTCGGCGTCTGGGATTTATTCCTTTGCCGGGCTTTCCCCATCGGTTGATCTAGGTGAGTTCAAAACGATACTGCAATACCCGGCTGTTCAGCTAGCCCCGCAAATTGACTACTGCTGGAATAGCGTCTATGCCTAGACCTACGAGGCGCGATCTAACGGGGGTGGGTGGGGGTCGGCTCTTTCCCTGGGTGCCGCCAGATAGTAGAATGGCGGGAAAAGAGAAAGAGGACATGATGACTTCTGCCGAGATGGAAGACATAATCAAAGAAGTCGAGCACAGCTTGGCCGTGGAGCATATGCGCATGTCCGATGCGGAGAAGGAGAACCTCCGCAGGGTTGGTCGGGGCGAGTTGACGTATCGCGACCTCATCGGTGAATACGTGGCGGATGCCAAGCGCCTGGCGGCTTCGCATGCCTAACCCCAAGGTCTACGGCTATCAATACGACCCCGACGATCTCTACGTGTACAAGGGCACCAACGTCCTCGTAAACAAGTTCGGGCTGACGGACTTCGATGAGCTTTGGAAGGTTGAGAGAGCTGTAACCGGCGTTGCTGCGGCCGAGTTTTAGGCATTTGCGGTCGCTCGACAGCTCCTAATGGGTTCGCCGCCGGGATGATCTTTGCCCCGGGGCGCTTTTCGGCTTCACCGTTGCTCGTTTTGTGGCATTATGATGTGCGTGTTCAACAGTTCTGGGCGGTGCTTGCGTGAAGCTGGCCTGCGGAGAAGCTTGCCTGTGGGAAAGTTGCCTACCAGGAAGCGGGCCTTTCGGAGAAGCCAGCGGGAAGGGGATCCATGTCAGTGCTCTTCATCGAGTATCCCAAGTGCTCGACGTGCAAGAAAGCCAAGAAGTGGCTTGAGGATAACGGAATCGCGTTCGAGGATCGCGACATCGTCGCGCAGAACCCGACAGCGGGGGAGCTGAGGACGTGGCACGAGGTGTCCGGGCTGCCCATCAGGCGATTTTTCAATACATCGGGGATGCTCTACCGCGAGCAGGGCATCAAGCAGAAGCTCGATGGCGGCATGACCGACGAGGAAGCCTATGCGTTGCTGGCAAGCAACGGCATGCTGGTGAAGCGGCCTTTGCTGATCGTCGACGGCGTGCCGGCGACGCCGGGCTTCAAAGAGGCCGACTGGAGGGCCGTCCTCGGCTAGCTCTCCCCGTTCCCCAGTTGAAAGGAGGGGAGGCTCGTGCGGGCATTCATAGCACTCGAACTGCCGGAGGCGTTTGTCGATGAGGTGGCGGGCATGGCGCGCACGTTGGGCGGTGCCGTCAAAGGGCGGTTCGTCTCGAGGGAGAACTACCACATAACCCTCGCTTTTCTCGGAGAAGCGGACGACGTGGCTGTGGGGCAGGCCATGAGCGTGCTCGACGAAGCATGCGCAAGCGCAGCCCCGGTGCGCCTGGCGGCTGACGGGCTGGGGAAGTTCGGGCGCGCCTCGGATGCCACCCTGTGGCTGGGCGTTGCCGAGGATGCCGGGCTGATGGCGCTTGCGGCGTCGGTGCGCGAAGGTTTGGCCTCTCGCGGAATCCCGTTCGATCCCAAGCCCTTCAAGCCGCATATCACCTTGGCGCGTCGCGCGCACATTCCGAACGGATCGCTTCCGCTCGTCCCCTTCCCGGAGCCGGTTCTCGCTACCAAAGCCACGCTCTTCAAGAGCACGCTGGACCGGCAAGGCGCCATCTACAAGCCGCTGTATGAAGTCGAGTGGCGATAGCCGGGGCCTTTCGCTGAGTTTCAATTCTTGTCCAGGAAATCGTCCGGGCCTCGAATCGTCCGGGGCTTCTTTCGTGACACGTCTGTTTGCAGAACGCCTGTCGTTTCTAAATTGTACACTTTGCGCTTCCAGCCCTCGCATGCGATGTCGCGAGGGCACGCCTTACTCCGCTTTACTCCGCCTTACTCCGTCATTTGGGGATTAGCCAGCGCAGTAGGCGCAGCAACGAAACGCGGTAGCGACCGTTCTGTGCTATCGCTGCCGTCGTTACTCCGCCTTACTCCGCCTTACTCCGTCATTTCGCGAGCGTATAGTGTTGGGAGGGGTCATTTGGTGCCGTCCCGTGCCAGACGAGGATCTGCTTATCAACAAGCCCCCGCAAGGTTCGGGCGCAGAGCTTGCTGCCCTTGCCGATCCGGTCGACGAGTCCCTTCGTCGTGACGCGCCCTTGCGCCATGGCAAGCTGCACTGCGGCGATTTCGTACTCGTTGAGCGTCTCGAGCACGTCAACGCCTACAACCTCCTCCAAGCTACCGCCGCGCCAGAGCATGCGAGACGAGATGCTGTTCTCGAGCGTCAGCATCACCGATGCGTTGTTCGGCTCCGAGAACATCGGAGGGTTCAGCAGGTAGGCGTCCATGTCCCCGTAGATGCGGTCGACGCCCTCGTTGAGCTCCCTCACCCAGCCTAGCTCAACGAGCGTCCTTGCTATGACGGGGTTTCGCGACCAGCGCGTGTGGCGAAGGTTCTCCAAGGTCACCAGGTTCGGAAGCTTGCCCGGGCTTTGTATCTCCATGCGGTCGTCGAAGATCGACACGCGGATGTAGTCGCCGCTGTACCCGTAGTTCCTGTGAGTAACGGCATTTACCACGCCTTCGAGCCAGGCGAACTCGGGGTATTCGGGAACTACCTGGAACAAGCCGTCGTCCCCCAGCGACTGGAAATCTCGTAGTTGTTCGGAGACCATCGCCTTCACGCCGTCGAGGACCTTGGGGATGGGGCCGTCGAAGGTGCGGTCCTTGACGATGTTGAGCCTGCGCCCCGTTTCCCTCCCTATGCCATCGTAGCGCAGCACGCGAACGCGCGCCCAGGGCAAGTACTTCGGCGGGTACTCGGCGAACAGCAGGACGCCGGCGTTCGTCAGGTGCCCGTCGACGAGGAAGCCCCGGCTGCGAAGCACCTGCTCGTCTGAGGATCTGGTTCCCAGCGCGGCTTTGTAGCGCGCCATCACCTCCGGGTCAACGTCCTCGATAGAAGAGCGGTCGGCGATCTCGTCCTCGTAGCGACGTTGGTTCTTGTCGTACTCGAGCGCCGTCACCTGCTCGCGGTCAAGGCTGACGCTCTTGTCCTTCTGGCGGAGGAAGACAGCCTTGTCCCTCCGGCGGGCTATCACCCTCTCAGCGGACGGCTCGACGTCGATGACCAGGATAAGGTCGTCTTCGCCGTTCGAGTTGACGACGGGGATCTCTGCATATTTAACCCGAGGCGAGGGCTCACAACACGTGATGGCCGTCTGCCTGAAGCCCTCGATGTCATGCGCCTTGTCTCGTTTGAAGCCGGTGATCTCGCCGTCGTCCTCGATGCCGATGACGAGCTTGCCGCCCGCGAAGTTGGCGAAGGCGATGATGTGCTTCGCGATCTCGTCGGTGTCCTTGCGTGCGCTCTTCCGGTCGAAGTACTGGTTTTCCTTGACCGTGGCGAACACCTGCGGGTCGTTGGTGTCGATGGGCTGCTGCATCCGTTCTCCGTTCCTTGTGCTCTCGTCCATTGTACCAGTGCCGAATATGGGAGGACGAACGTGCGGTTTCGAATACGGCGGCGATGACAATGCTGTGCTCGATCTGTATCTATGGAACATCGGTCTCGCTCAATCGGTACTGCGGGATGCTTCTTTTTTCGAGGTCGCTCTCAGGAATGCTTACGATCGCGCCATCACGGCAGCCCTTGATGGTGACGGTCACTGGTTGTTCGATGGATCGCCTCCCGTCAGACGACCGATTCTTAGAACATATAGGCGCAGGCAGGCCAATGATGCCAACAGGATCAATCGCGACGTCATCGACCACTTGAGAGCTGGTCTCAGGGGAAATGCCACATCTGATGATGCCATATCTAATCTGACCTTGGGCTTCTGGGCGCACATGACCGATCGAAACCATGAACGCGATCTGTGGATTCCAGCCCTTCATAAGGTGTGGCCAAAGGGCACTTCTCGCAGCGACATCAACAATCGCATCTCGGAGATAAACATAGTTCGCAACCGTGCCGCCCATCATGAGCATTTGTTTGCTCCTGCTGGTTCTGTTTGCTCGACGTTGGAATCATGCCAAGAGGCAGTCTTGCTGTTTTCGCAACTGGAGCCAGAAGCTTACGGCTACATATACGGAAACAATGATGGAGAATGCTCTGTGAGCGAGTTCGCTGGCAATAATCCCGCACCCTGCAGCATCGTGATTTAGCCTGTTCGCCTCACCAGGCGCCGCTTCTTTTTTGCTGCCTTTGCCGCGTTTTCGTTGGTGCTTCTGAGCTCGCACATGAATCGTTAAGCGGTGGTTACGTCCAGCTTCAACCCGAAGGCCCTTACAACCTTTTGAACTGTGTCAAACGATGGGTTTCCCGTAGGCGAAAGCGCTTTGTAGAGGCCATCGCGAGTGACTCCGGTCTCTTTAGAGAGCTGGGTCATACCCTTTGCACGAGCGATGTCGCCAAGGGCAGCTGCGATCACTGACGTGTCGCCATCTTCCAGAGCAGCATTAAGGTAGGCGGCCATGTCCTCATCTGTTGCAAGGTATTCGGACACATCCCATTTCGTAGCTTTTTTCATCCTTGCTCCTATTGCTCATATTCAGCATTGAGTCTCTTGGCTTTCTCTATATCCTTCTCCTGCGATGATTTGTCTCCACCGATCAGGAGCAGAAGAATCTCCCTGCCATGTTGCGAGTAATACACGCGATAGCCTGGACCATAATCGATTCGAAGTTCGTGCACGCCATCGCCGACGGGCTTAGTATCGCCAAGGTTCCCCGTCAGAGAGATTCGCTTGAGCCGCACGTTGATGCGCGCTCGAGCATCGACGTCTTTCAGACGCTTGAGCCATTTTGCGAATTCGTCTGTTTGCCGGATGCTGATCATTTTTGAATTGTATACTGTATTCTACGTTTTGTCAATTGTCTAGAAGGTGCTATCAGATCGCATGCGCACGGACGACGGACCCCTCCTCTCCGTACCAGCGCAAGCGGTACTCCCAGGTGTCCATGGTGACGCCGACCTCTGCCGTGCCCTGCACCTTCTCGGCCATCGTGTCCTGGATGATGCTGTCATCGAACTGGATGCGGACCTCGCCCTCGTCGGAGATGGGCTCGCTCACGCCGACGCCTCCATACATCGCACCAATATGCATGACAAAGCATCCGCCCTCGTCACAACCCTGCCCATGCCTTAAAATGCTTGATACGAAGAGTTGCGGAAGGAGACGGGCCATGCGGCACGAATGCAGGATCACGGTTTTGGAGACCAAGTGCTTCGAGGACTACCAGGAGAAGTATTTGGCCGACCCCAAGTCGGGCCCGTGTCCGTTCTTCAAGCCGGGAGACACCTTCCTGCTTAAGCGCACGCCCCAGCAAGATGACTTCTACCACCTGATGAACGGGAAGTTCTGCGGCGAGGCGTGGGATGCCGTAAGCCGCTACGTGTACGCCGCTCTGCAGGGTGGCTCCATCATGAAAAGCTGGACGAACGACGACCGCATGATGATTGCCTGCTGCAACGATGGCACGCGCCCTGTCATCTTTAAGATCGAGCGCATCGACATACCCGAGAACGTCGAAGAGGAAGAGTGGCTGGCTAAGCAGGACTTCACGAACGCTGAAGAGGACGCCTACACCGGATAACGATGCTCCAGCTGCCTAGGGCTCATGCGCTGATAGGGACGAGAAGGCATAGCGTGGCAAATCGCGCTAGACGTTCGTCTTGGCGTCTTATCGCTATCGCAATTATGTTAAAGCTGCTTTGACATAATTGCATCATGAAGGTGATGACCGACACAGAGAAGCCCTGCGAGGTCGGGGAGGTTCGATAGGCTGACTCCCTGTTTTGACTTTTCCAAATGCGGGTACAATCAAATGGTCAATAGATGTACGCATTATCATGAGGCTTGAGTCAGGTGTTTTTGACGTGATTTGACGTGTTGGGAGCGCCCGCTTTAAGGTGCGCAAAGAATTGTACGATACCGGAGGTGGAGAGGGCTTTGGCGAACGCGCTTACCGTAGGCAGGATCGCGCTCAGCGTCGCCCTGCTCATACCGGTTGCGCTCTCGCCGGCCTTCCTCGCCATCTACGTCCTTGCCGGCCTGACAGACATGCTCGATGGCTTCGTGGCGAGGAGGACGGGGACGGAAAGCGAGCTCGGCGCCAGGCTCGACAGCGTTGCGGATGCCGCTCTCGTCATCGTCTGCCTGGTGAAGATACTGCCCGCCGTCTCGGCGCCGCCGTGGCTGTGGGCTTGGATCGCGGCGATAGCCATGGTGAAGGCGGCGAATGTGATAAGCGGCCTTGTGGTGGCGAAGCGCCTGGTCATGCCTCACACCGTCGCCAACAAGGCCGCAGGGCTCGTGACGTTCCTCGTGCCGTTCGCCATCCCGTTCTTGGGCATCGCCGTCCCAGCTGTTCCCGCGTGCGTCGTGGCGACGTTCGCGGCAGTCCAGGAAGGGCATCTCATCAGGACAGGCTCCGTCGACCTATGATGCCCTTAGTTCCACGTCCCTGCGTATTCTGCCAAGGGCTCAAGCTGCGCCTTGTCGGAATGGTCGAACGATGTTCCCAGCATCTCGACCATGAAGTCCCCCTGGCGGTCGCGGTCGCTCTTCTTGGCCGTGGACTTCTTCACCGCCTTCAAGATCATTCTTTGGGGCAGCCCGAGCTTGTCGAGGCGGAGGCCGCCCTCCAGATAGAAGAGCGGAGTGTCCGCCAGCTTGTTCTGCTCTCGAATGCTGGCGACAACCTCTTCGAAGGGGGGAGTGCAGCCGACGGCGAACACGGCGTCAGGCGTTGCGATGTCGCGCAGCTTGTCCAGCCCCATGATCGCGTTTCCCATGACCCAACCGCCGAAGATGATCCGATCGTATGCGCCAAGCTCGGCTTTGCCGAGCTTTTTCAGCGATACGCAAGGGCAGCTTAGGCGCTCGGATAGCTCAAGCGCATACTGCTCAGTGAATCCAGTGTTGGAGCTATAGATTACGATCGTCCCCATGCTCTCCTCCTCTGAGCTTCTCGGTGTTTTCGATAAGCTGCATGAATGTTCGAGCCATGCTGCTGATCACGTCATCGGGAGTATCCGCGAAAATCTGCCGCATTGCCTGATCGCTTGCCTGCTCATGCTGGCTTCTGAACTGCAGGGCTTTCTCGGTCAGGGTTATTCGCTGCTTGCGCTTGTCTGCTTCGTCCTGCTGAAACTGCAGGTAGCCGGCCGACTTCAGCTTGGACAAAACCTGCTTTGCGTTTTGGTGTGAGCAGCCGAGCAGGTCGGCCATGTCCTTGATGGTCGGCGGCTCCGGAAACAAGGTGACGCAGTTCATGAAGAAGACCTGCTTCCAGCTCAGCTCCGCAAAATAAGCGTCTGCCGCCGCTTGGAAGCTGTTGTTGAAGCGGTTGATCAGGCCGATGAGGAAGTAGCTTTCTCCTATCTGCTCAGAATCGATCCCCGCAAAGACGTTGCCCATGTCCATCCGTTCCTCAAGATATGGAAGATATTACCTACCATGTCATTATACAAGAGGTTACCTTTATTGTTAAGGCGCTTTTTTTGCAAGATGGTAGAGCTGTGTTGATGACGGCATGGTCCTGCTACGAGCTGTTGCGTCCCCCTATGAGGGGCTGAGGGAAGGCCGCCTGCGAAGCGATGCGTCTGAAGACGGAGGCCCAGCGCAGGAGCGAGGAGGCCGGGTGGCTCTCCTTGGTATGCCCCATGGGCATGATGCAAATTGCATTATAGGTAATGAGGATTTCCTGCTTGCTGATGCATACTTGAGCGAAAGAGAATCAAGAGAAGGGGCCGTCATGGAGCTTGAAGACTACCTTGACCATTTGAGCAGCGGAAAGACGGTTGACGGCGGATCGGAGATGCACGAGTTCATGCACCTGGTCAGCCAAGAGGCCATTCGCATCTGCGCCGACATCAACTCCTCCTACCACACGCCCGAAGAGCTCACGATGCTCTTCGCGGAGCTGACGGGCCGCCCTGTCCCAGAGGGCTTTGCCCTGTTCCCGCCGTTCAACGCGGACTGCGGGAAGAACATCCATCTGGGGAGGAACGTGTTCGTCAACAGCGGCTGCAAGTTCCAGGACCAGGGCGGCATCTACATCGGCGACCGCGCGCTCATCGGGCACAACGTGGTCCTGGCAACGCTCAACCACCCGCTCGACCCTGCCAGGCGCTCAAGCCTCGAGCCTGCGCCCATACGCATCGAAGAGGACGTCTGGATCGGGTCGGGCGCCATCGTGCTGCCCGGCGTTCGCATCGGACGCGGTTCGGTGGTTGCGGCGGGCGCGGTCGTCACGAAGGACGTCCCGGCCATGACCGTGGTCGGCGGCGTCCCCGCCAAGCCCATCAAGAAGATCGACGCGCCTTCGGGCTTCCAGGAGCCGCTGCCTCCCTCTTCGGCGCCGGGAAGAGACGCGGCAGCTCGGCCGCAAGCCGTCTGACGGGGGCGTGGGTGAGCACCATGGCCAAGGCAGTCACGCGCATCATCTCAGCCGCTCTCCTTCTCGGCGCTCTCGCTCTCGCGGGATGCGCGGGATCCGGCAGCGAAGGCGGCGGCAGCCCGACTGACAGCCAGTCCTCTGGCGTGCATGCGGAAGCGCAAGAAGGCGAGCGCGAAGAGCTGAAAAGCGCTGGGCAGAAGGAGGAGCCTCCGATGCGGCGGTCGGCTGCAACAGCGATGATGGCGATTGGCGACGCGCAGTTCAGCATCGATCTGGCTGACAACGAGACGGCGGCGGCCTTCGCGGCAACGCTCCCCATGGAAGCGGAGATGTCCGAGCTGAACGGCAACGAGAAGTACGTCTACCTCGATGCGGCATTACCTGCGAGTCCGGCAAGTCCGGGCGCCATAGAGGCGGGCGACGTGATGCTCTATGGCGACAACTGTCTCGTTGTGTTCTACGAGCCGCATCAGACCGCGTACTCCTATACGAGGATCGGCAGAGTCTCCGACGCGTCGGGCTTGGCTGCTGCGGTTGGAAGCGAATCGGTAAGCGCAAGATTCACGCTGGCCTGATGCAATGGCAACCAGGCTAGGCAGAGCCCGCGGAAAAGGATGAGAGACGGTTGCGCAGGTTTCCCCTGCCCAGATCCACGGGGATGATGCCTGGCGGGCTTTCGCGCCTCTAGCTCTAGAGCTTGTGCTTGCCGAGCTCGTCGAAGGGGGCCTATGAAGCGCTCGACGGAGCACGGCGCAGCCTTATAATGGTGGCTGGCAGATAATAGCGTCACAAGGGAAGGAAGAGATGGTAGCCATGGCAATCAAGCAGACCGCAGGGCGCGAGCAGCTGGGGGATTTCGCGCCTGAGTTCGCGCGCCTGAACGACGACGTCTTGTTCGGCGAGGTGTGGAACCGGCAGGACAGGCTCTCCCTCCGCGACCGCAGCCTGGTGACCGTGGTGTCGCTCATGGCGCAGGGCCTCGTTGACCCGTCTTTCGAGTATCACCTGATCAGCGCCAAGAACAACGGCATCACGAAATCCGAGATAGCCGAGATACTCACCCATGCCGCCTTCTACGCCGGTTGGCCCAAGGCATGGGCCGCCTTCCGCATGGCTGCGAAGGTCTGGGCCGAAGAGCCTGCGGACGAAGAGGGCGGACGTGCCGCCCATGAGCGCACCTGCATCTTCCCCGTCGGCGAGCCCAATGCGGCGTATGCCCAGTATTTCGTCGGGAACAGCTACCTCGCGCCCATCTCCACGGAGCAGGTGGCGTTCTTCAACGTGACCTTCGAGCCGGGGTGCCGCAACAACTGGCATGTCCATCATGCGAGCGAGGGCGGCGGGCAGATGCTCGTCTGCGTCGCTGGTCGCGGCTGGTACCAGGAATGGGGGAAGCCTGCCCAGAAGATGCTGCCGGGCGACGTCATCCACATCCCTGCGAACGTGAAGCACTGGCACGGCGCGGCTGCTGACAGCTGGTTCTCGCACCTGGCCTTCGAGATCGAGGGGGCTGACGCGTCCAACGAGTGGCTCGAGCCGGTAGGCGAAGCTGACTACGAAAACCTCTGAGGAAGCCTCTGAGAAAACCTCTGCGAAAGCCTCAAGGGAGGTGACGCCGCTGCGCCCTTTCCTCGTCCCTTTCGCGATTGCCGCAGAATCGGGCTTTGCGGGCGAAGCCCGACTTTGTCCTTCGACGCTGAAAATGATCGCATGTGCCGGGTTCCTTTGCCCCTCCATGAATAGTAAGATTTGGAGCGGCTTGTTCTCAAGCGCATGCGCTGTTCGTAATCTTTGTCGCAAAGGACGCGTGGAGGTCAGCTCAGGTGGCGTTTTTCGAGGTAAGAGGGCTCACGGTATCCTATAGGCGAAACGGCATCCCGTTCGAGCCTTTCAACGGCATCAGCTTCGAGCTTTCAGAGGGGCAGGTCGCAGACCTCGTGGGCCCTTCGGGGTCGGGCAAGTCGAGCCTGCTCTGCGCTTGCGCGCGCCTCCTTCCCAGGGCGAGCGGCGCCCTTTCGCTCAAGGGGGTTGACGCGGGCTCGCTCTCGCCGGAGGAGTGGCGAAGGCGCGTCTGCTACGTGCCGCAGAAGCCCACCGTTATCCCCGGCACCGTGCGCGACAACCTCCTGCTGCCCTGGAGCCTGCGGGTCCGCCGAAGCGACGACCCGCCCAGTGACGAGGCGCTTCGCTCGCTCATGGGCGAAGCCTCCCTCGGCGACGTGGGCCTCGACCGGGATGCTGCGCAGCTGTCGGGCGGCGAGCTCGCCCGGGTCGCGCTCCTGCGCGCCTTCGCGACCAAGCCGGACGTCCTCTTGCTCGACGAGGTCGACGCCGCGCTCGACGACGGCACGGCGCGGTCGGTTTCCCGCCTCACGCGCAGGCTGGTTCGCGACAGCACGACGTGCCTGCGCATCCGCCACAGGCCCCCTGATGGCGCGGCCGACAGGACGCTGAAGTTGGAGCGCGGCAAGATCACTCAGCTCGACCACGTGGAAGAGGGGGCGTAAGGTGGACGCAGGCGTCATCGACATCGGGTATCTGGAGCTCTTCGGAGCCGCGGCCTTCATGCTCGTGGCGGCCGTCGTCGCGTGGTCGCTCAGGCTCAGGCAGACCAAGGCCATCGTGGTCGCCACCGCCCGCTGCTTCCTGCAGCTTCTGGCGATGGGGCTGCTCCTCGTCTACCTGTTCAAGTACCAGTCGTGGTGGCTCGTCTGCCTCGTGCTCGTGGGGATGGCGCTTGCCGCCACGCAGATCGCCATGGGGCGCGTGAAGGGCAAGGCGCTGCGCATCTGGCCGGAGGTGTTCGGCTCGATCTTCCTGTCGTCGATGATCGTGGCGTTCACCGTGGTCGAGGCCATCGTCCACGCCTCGCCCTGGTATGACGCGCGCGTGCTCGTGCCGATATCGGGAATGGTGCTCGGCAACACCCTGAGCGCGACCGCCGTGGCGATCGACCGGCTCTTCTCGGACATGGACGCGCGCTCCGACGAGATCATGGCGTATCTGGCGCTCGGCTCCACGCCGAGGGAGGCGGCGTTCCCCTCGATCCGCTCGGCGATAGGGTCGGGCCTCACCCCCGCCCTCGCCACCATGTCGGCAGCGGGGATCGTCCAGATCCCCGGCATGATGTCCGGGCAGGTGCTTGCCGGCGCCGACCCCATGATCGCGGCGAAGTACCAGATCGTCGTCTTGCTCATGATCTCTGCGGCCACGACCTTGGCCATCGTC
This sequence comes from Adlercreutzia sp. ZJ473, assembly GCF_013185065.1. Taxonomy (GTDB): domain Bacteria; phylum Actinomycetota; class Coriobacteriia; order Coriobacteriales; family Eggerthellaceae; genus CAAEEV01. Next base: position 43,919 of record NZ_JAAVTO010000002.1, read on the forward strand.
GCGATCTGCTTCACCACCTATCGCAAGCGCTTCACGCCAGACGGGTGCTTCCTCTCTCCCGCGCTGCGCGACGAGCAGTAGCTTTCGCTACGCTTGGGGCTCTGCGGTCTTGCGGATGGGGATCTGGACCTCGGTCAGCCACTCGGATACGTCGTCCTTGTTCCAGATGCCGTCGATGTAGCTCGTGCGGGGGTCGCCGGCGACCTCGTATCCGTTCTGCTCGACCCATTCGAGCGCGTGGGCGAACGCAGGCCCCATGTCCTCGTAGGGACCCTGGTGCATCACCGACGCCACGTCGAGCGCGGGCGCCACCATGAAGCGGATCCCGTCGAAGTCGTCCTTCAGCTCGGTCACGGCCTCGCAGTAGAGGATGTGGTTGTCCGTCTCGCGCCACTCGCGGTCGAGGTTCACCGTGTAGCAGTACTTGGGCGTGGCGCACCTGAGGTCGGGATACTTCGCGCGCAGCTTCTCGCCGAGCGCCGGCATCTCCCTGAAGTAGTCCGCGAACGTGCGCATCGTGTACTCCTTGCAGTAGATGATCTGCTCGGGGATGTGCTTCACCGTCGTCGTGTATGGCATGGTGCCCTCCTTGTTCTCCTTCAGAATGAACTGGACGCGAGAGAGCATGGCCTGCCGCTCGGCGATCTCCTGCTCGAGCTCCGTGGCGTGACGCTGCAGTATCTCCTCCGCATCGCCTCCGGATGCGATGCGGGCGACCTGGCCGATGGGAAGCCCCGCCTGGCGAAGCGACTGGATGCGGTGCAGGTCCACGAGCTGCGCCGCGTCGTAGAGCCGGTAGCCTGTGAACCGGTCCACCGCGCGCGGCTTCAGAAGCCCCACCTCGTCGTAGTAGCGCAGCGTCTTCACCGTGGTCATGGCCATCTTCGAGAACTCGCCGATGCGGAACATGCCTTGCCTTTCTCTCGCGATGCCACCAGTCTCATCCCTCCCGCAACGGGAGAGTCAAGGAGCGTTTTTTAATTATCTCTTATTCGTGCGGAGCGGCGGCGGCCGGCGACGAGGCGCGCCGGCCGCCGGGCTTTTCCCTACAGCCTTCTCAGCACGATGCCGATGCTGTTCAGCAGCCTGCCCGCGCCGGCCTCCATCGAGGCGCGGTCGCCGGCGGCGTACTCGTTGTCGCAGGCGAGCCAATCCGCCCACGCCTCATCATGGCAGCTCAAGGGGGCTATGCGCTCGATGCGCACGCCGCGCGTGGACTCGATCATGGCGCGCCACCAGTCCATGTCATGCATGTACTCCAGCTGCTCGGGCGTCCAGCTCAGCAGCAGCTCAGGAGGCAGGTTGTCGTGGCAGTCTCGCACCATGCCGGGGATGGCGAAGTACAGAAGCCCGCCGCGCTTGACGTGCGGCAGGAGCTTCTCGCCCAGGTACGCGGAGTCGCGGCCGAAGTAGTTGTAGGAGTCGATGCTGACGACTGCGTCGAAGAACTCCGTGGCGAAGGGCAGCCCCTGCGAGGCGTCGGCCTTGACGGGGCAGATCTGCCGGTTGGACAGCCCCATCTCCTCGAAGAAGCGCATGTTCTCGCCGGGGTCGCTCCACAGGTCGACGGCATAGGTGGCAAAGCCGTACTCGCGGGCCAGCATGCACGAGGTGATGCCCGTGCCCGAGCCGAGGTCGAGCACCACGGCGCCTTGCGGGATCTCATGCTCGCGAAGGAGCTCCTCGCAGAGCTTCAGGGGGTTGGGGCCCATGATCTTGGACTTGACGACGCTTGGAGGGAACGTCCCTGATTTGGGGAAGTGGTTCATCGTTGTCTCTTTCTGTAGTTTCGAATGAATGGAGTCGAATGAGGCGAACACCAACCATGCGGCCTGACGGCCGTTCTCGATAAGAGCTATTCGGTTGGCGTTCTTCTACAGAACAATGACCAAAAAGACATCCCCTTGAAGGACTTGGTTTTACAACGGCCCTATTCTACGGCGGGACGCGGCGGTTTTCAAGGGCGCGCTGCGTCTTGGGTCAGCTTTCGCGCCTGCGCCGCCACGTTCAGAATCTTTTCTGAAACGTGCTACACTGACCACATGGCAAGCGCGGCGAAGGAAGGTGCACCATGCCCATTACGCGAACCTCATCCGACCTACAGCGAAACATCAGCGAAGTGTATGAGCTGTGCGAGCAGCATGACCAGCCCGTCTACATCACGCGCAACGGCCATGCCGACCTCGTTGTCATGAGCGCCCGCGCCTACGAGCGGCAGGCCCTTTTGAGCCGGCAGGTATACGAGTACGAGATGGAGCTGCGCGACCGCGCCAACCGCGCCTACGAGGACATGAAGGCCGGGAGAGAGAAGTCGCTCAAGCAGATCAACCGCGAGATGGGTCTGGCATGAGCGCCAGCGACGAAGGTCACGGCAACGGTGCGGGTTGTGTCGGCGGCGCGGGTTGCGGAAGCGGCGAAGGCTGCGCCAGCGAAGAGATTCGCGGTAACGGTGAGGAGCCTCCCTACGAGGTGAGGCTCTCCGAAGCCGCCGAAGTCGCGTATCGAGATCTCGCCCCGAGCGCCGCCTTCCCGAAGCTCAGGAAGATGCTCGACCTTCTTGACACCGTTCCTGAAATCGGGCGAATCTACGACCCTGACTATCCGGCTGCGCTTCCTGATATGAAGATGCGCGTCACCTATGCGGGGCGTTACGGCATCTACTACGTAGTCGAGGAGCGCCTTCGGCTGGTGCGCGTGCTGTTCATAGAGGATCAGCGTCGCGACCCGCTCAATCGCTTCTACGGCATATATCCCTACGAAGAAGAGTAGAGTGCTCGGCAAGGGAATTTTTCGCAGCACGCCCCTGGAGTATCTTGATTTGCCAGTTGAGGTGATAAGCTGGGCGGCGCAGAGAGCCGACAAAGCCTGGATATTGGATGAAAAGCCGACAGAGACGCGGTCCTGCGTGTGCGGCCGCGTCTCTGTACGCGGATCGCAACTTAAGGTTGTAGCCCGCTCAGCCGCAGTCCACTAGCCAATCGGACCGTAGTAAACGACTGGCTTGATGCAGTCCCGGTTGGCCCCATTCATCATATGTAAGGCTTCCTCAGTGCTCTCGATGCCCTCGAGGCGATGTGTAACCAACTTTTCGGGCGAAAAGCGTCCCAGCTCTACCAAGGTAAGGAGCCGCTCCAAGATCTCGCGGTTGACGTCGACCAGCACGCTCTTGAACGTTTTGTCCATGAGGAATCCGTAGTAAGCCAAAGGCTTCGCCTCCTCTCCCATGAAGCTTGCGAGGTTGATGACGGTTCCGTTCTTCTTGGTCATGAACAGGCCCTGGTTGATCGTGCTGGAGTCCTTGCCGCCGCATACGATGGCGCTGTCGACAGGACCATCGTTAGCTGTGACCACTTGCTGTACGATATCGCCATCACGGTAGGAGATGAAGTCGGTTGCCCCGTATTCCTTGGCGATATCGAAGCACAGCTGGCGCGATCCTATGGCATAAATTCGACCTGCGCCCGCAAGCGCTGCGGCTGCAACCGCCATGAGGCCGATCGCTCCGATGCCGATTACGGCAACTGAATCACCGAATCTGATGTTGGCGTTGCGAATGCCCTCGAAAGAGGTTGAGGCCATGTCCGTCAGCATGACTGCTTGCTCCCAGGTGATGGACTCGGGGATCTTCGCTAAGTTCATGTCAGCGTCAAATACGAAGTACTTCTCTGCGAATGCTCCCTGCTGCCAGTTTTCAGCCTTGCCGTAGACGGTCATGTTGTGAGCTCGGGCGTATCCCGCCTGGGCTTCCTTGGTTCGGAAATTATTGATAGCTGCGCCAACAGCCACTCGGTCACCTATCTTGAAGTCCTTAACCTCAGATCCAACCTCCACGACATAGCCGCAGGTCTCATGGCCTATGGCTTTGCCCAGGCACCCGGGTACGGCATGGGGGTTCTCTATGATATGGGTATCGGACGTGCACGGTGCTACGATGTGGGGCTTGATGATTGCGTCATACGGCCCGCATTTTGGCTCAGGAAGGTTGTCTCCCATCTCAACCCGTCCCTTTTCAACGAGAACCAGTCCCTTCATCTTTGCTCCCTCGCTTTCTTTGAGTACGCTGACCAAGCAGGCTTGGACCTTTTTGGGCCCCTGCCTTTGTCTAGGTGATCATCGAGCCACGTTGGTTACTTTTCGATGAGCTCGACCATGTATCCGTCGGGATCGAAGACGTAGGAGAAGCGATATCCGCTCGAACCGCACAGGGGGATATCGATCTCAGTACCAGCATCGACGACCTTCTGATATGCCTCGTCAATGTTGTCGTAAAGAAGAGCGACGTGGCTCGACCAGAAGTCTTCGTGCTTGACCTTGCCCTCCATCCTGCGCTGTTCAATGTTGAAGAACTGGAACAGCTCGACGCACTCAAGGCCGTCTTCTGCGGCCAGAAGCACGATGCGCATCTTTGACTCCTCGTCGCGGGTGAGGCTTTTCGCGGGAATCACTCCGAAGTCCTTGGAAACGCGAAGTCCCAAGACGTTGCAGTAGAAGTCAATTGATCGGTCCATGTCGATGACGCAAATTGAGGTATGTCCGGTGTATGCTGCCATGCATTTCTCCTCTCTCTATTTTCTCGCGTGTACGCGGCTTATTGCGACCGTCATGCTGCGCTAGCTTTGGTGGAGTGCGGGTCAGCTTGGCGATCGCCATCATTTAACCAAACGTCGGAGATCTCAATTGTGGTGTTAAGCGCAATTGCGTGTCCGCATTCTAGGCGACTCCGCCGATGGTCCAGATGGGCCGCAATTCGCGTGATGTTGCTCGCCTGCCGTGTTTGTCGGTGAGGAGCTGATCTCCGGGAGCGTGGCTATCGGACACGATGCGCTCGCGTCGCAGGAGCGGGATCTCACAGTTTCCGAGGATTCTTTAGACCGAAAGGAAGCCGCCGCCCGTGACGTAAGCCTGGCCCGTAGCGAAGGGATGCTCGTCGGACAGCAGGAAGAGGGTCATGCGAGCGTTCTCTTCCGCGTTGGAAAGTCGGCCCATAGGGATCTGGCTGCAAGCCGTTTTTTGGAAGGCCGACTCCATAGAATAGCGCAGTTTCGTTCGGCTTTGGCCGCAGGGGATTAATCCTTCGAATGGTGTGACCGACCACAGTTCATCGATCGGACGGCAAGTATATTCCTTTGCAACGGACGAACTGGCATGGGCACTGATGCCAGGTTCTCCGCGAGAACGAGAGGCAGGAAATGGCAGGAGGAGAATATGACGAACAAATGGGCTCCTGAAGAGGGCCAGCTCGAGCGCGTAACAGCCAAAATCGTCGAGCGTCATGCTGAAGACGAGATCTTCACCGGCGTATGCTCGAAGAACGGCTGCTGGGACGTTTGCCTGCTCAAGGGACATGTCGGCAAAGACGGCAAGGTCAACGCCGTTGAGACCGACAACTCCATTCATCCCAACTGTGGTCGCGAGGACGAGTACTGCGACTTCGACGATTTCGTGAAGGGCATGTATCAGAAGCGTGCCTGCACGCGTGGCCGCCTGATTCGCTCCGACGTCGAGTCCCCGACCCGCATCACGCAGCCAATGCGTCGCGTCGGGCCCAAAGGTCCTGGCGCTACCTTCGAGCCGATCAGCTGGGATGAGGCTCTCGATGAGATTGCGCGTATGTACTCTGAGACTCGCGAGAAGTACGGCCCTCTTTCCGTTTATTGCGACGGCATGATGGGCAAGTCCTGGGACCCGTGGGGAAGCTGGCTTCCCGGTGGCTCCGTTGCGTGTTGGGGCGAGGACTCCTACGAGTCTACAAACTTCGCCGATGACATCATGTACGGCCACAGCGCTGACTGGATCGACCAAGTTGACGGCATCGCCGAGGTGCAGACTTTTTTCGATTCCAAGCTGATGATCCTGTTCGGTCTGGATACCGCCAATAACTTCACCGAGCGCACCTACTACCAACTGCTTGCGAAGGAGAAGGGCATCCCCATCATCTACATCGACCCGCGTTTTTCCTGGACCGCTCAGGCTATTGCGACCCAGTGGATTCCAATCAAGCCGGGTACCGACATCGCGCTCATCTTTGCAATGACCTATGTTCTCATCGAGGAAGATCTCGTTGATCATGAGTTCATCGAGAAGTTCGTTGAGCCTGAGGGCTACCGCAAGTACGTCGACATGATCATGGGGAACGAGCCCGAGTGGTATTGCCAGGGCATGGCTTCCATGGAAGAGCCGAAGACCCCCGAATGGGCCGAGCAGATCTGCGGCATTCCCGCTGAGACTATTCGCGAGCTTGCTCGCCTTTATGGCAAGACCAGCCAGGAAGGCCCTGTATACATTCGCATGATTTGGGCAGCCACCCGTGCCATCTACGGAAAGGACACGGCACGTGCGTTCAACGTCTTGCAGACGATTTGTGGCAATTTCGGCAAGAAGGGTTGCGCGGGTAACGGCACTGGCTTCGGCCGTCGCAAGGGTACTCATGCTCCCTATTCGTTGATGTACGTGGCAAACGGTACCGGCCCCTACGGCGAGACCATCTGCATGGAGGCCGAGGCCTATAACAAGGCCGTCCTGCTTCACCCGAAGATGGAAGCTGGCGAGATCACCAAGGAAGAGTACTGCTACGAAATCGGTTGCTCTGCCACTGGCCCTATGCCCAACATTCACATGATTTGCGACATTCCGTCAAATCGCAATCTTGCTGCTGGCTGGTACGGTGTCAACGAGCGCCTCGAAGCACTCAAACAGGTCGATTATTTCGTGTACATGCACTGGAATCTGAAGAATGCCACCTGCTGCTATGCTGACATCGTGTTGCCGCAGACCAGCTCCTCCATGGAGTCCCCGTGGAACAGCCTTGTGTACAACCTCAGCCTCTGCAACGGCATCAACCCCGGTACCCACAATCACTTCATCTTGGGCGACGGCAGGAGTAAGGCTCCCGAGAACACCCGCTACACCTGGTGGATCGTCAAGGAGATTGCTGTCCGTCTCGGCATCGCCGATGAGTTCTGCCCCAACATCAAGGACATGGACAACGACGAGCTTGAAGAGTACATCATCAAGGATGCAAGTCGTATTGCATATGAGGCATGGTGCGGATACAGCCCCAATGCCAAGAACGCACCGTCTTGGGAAGAGTTCATGGCTCAGGATGAGCAGATTTTCCGCTGGCCCATGGACGACTACTTCGTATACGGCATGGACCACATCCAGAACGGCAAGCCCTTCAACACCAGGTCGGGCAAGATCGAGTACTACAACGAGTTCATCGCCGATCATGATATGCGCAAAGCAAAGATCGGCGCATCCCAGCGCCAGCTCGGCTGCAACGACATCAAGGCACTGCCGTTCTACCGCAAGTCGCCACAGGGTATGCAGTCCCCGCGCACGAAGCAGTTCCCGCTGTACATGATTACCCCGCACTCTCCCTATCGTCAGCACACCGCTTTCGACCATAGCGACTGGGTGAGAGACGAGCATCGTGCATCCATATGGTTGTCAGTCGCAGACGCTAAGTCCCGCGGCATTAAAGATGGCGATCCTGTGCGCGTGCACAGTGATTGCGGCGAGGTCCAGGTTACTGCTTACGTCACGTCCCGTGTGACCCCAGGCGTAACCGTTCTGCCCTTTGGCCGTTGGTACGAGCCGAACGGCATCAAAACTGAGCTCATGCCCGACGGAATCGATACGCGCGGAGACTGTAATTTTCTGATCTCCGACGACCATTATGGTGATGTGAAAGGCTCCATCCTGTGCAACGCCCTCGTCCAGGTCGAGAAGCTTGCTCCTGCAGCCCTCATCGCCAACGCCAGCCAGTTTATCCAGGGAGGGGAGTAAACTATGACCCAGTATGGATTCTTCTTCGACCAGAGTCGCTGCACTAATTGCCATGCGTGCGCGATCGCCTGCCGCGATTGGAACGACATCAAGGGTGGCAGCCCTGTCAAGTTTCTTCGCATGATGCAGTGGGAGAAGGGCGCTTTCCCGAACCTGCGCATGCACGTTCTGTTCGCTACGTGCTACCACTGTGAGGTGCCGGTGTGCGCCGATGCCTGCGAGCACAAGGCCATCTTTAAAGAGGACAAGTACGGTGCGGTTTTAGTGGATCCCGACCTTTGCGAAGGTGATCGTAACTGTTGGAAGGCCTGCCCTTATGGAGCTCCCGCTTATGAGGACGATGCGCCTGGCACCCCCATGCAGAAGTGCACCATGTGCTATGACAAGCTGGAGATTGGCGAGCTTCCCATTTGCGTCTCCTCCTGCCCGCAGCGCGCCCTTGACTTCGGTCCTCTCGAGGAGATGATCGAGCGTTACGGCGACTGCCGCGCTCTTGAGGATATGCCCTCTGGCGACGCAGTAAAGCCAGCTGCTGTGTTTAAACCCATGCATGAGCACAAGCAGGTCGTTCCCTACGATGCCGACCGTGCGCTCGGGCTGTTGGCAAACCGCGGCGAATACCTTGATCCGGTTTTTGACTGCGCCGAGGATGCGACCGAGGTTTATGAGGGCCTCGTTGGTTACAGCAAGCTGGTGATGAAGGCCTCCACCGTGACGGAGACGCTGGCTCGTTCGAAGAACGAAGAGGGTTAGGATTGACGAGCTTTACGCCTTATTGAACCTCGACGTGAGCTTATAGCCCAAGGCTCTTGGCGTGAGCCGGGGTGCTCACCTGATGCGACGCCCTGCCTTCGCGGGGCGTCGCATGGTTATTGAGGAGCTTGCAGCATGGTCGTACCAAAACTCAAACAGTCCTTTGCCGCCGAGGTTGTAACGCTTTGGGAAGAGCATTGCGATCCAGCGGGAAGACTCTTCTTCATTCTAAACACCTTGCAGGAACGCCATCGTTACATTCCTGCAGAGGCCATTGAAGAACTGGCCCAAATAATGGGTTCTGATTTTGGCGAGATTGAGGACTTCGTTCGGTTTTTCGATGTGTACTCGCTTTCGAAATTGGGGGAGTGTGTTATCGAGGTGTGTGACGGTACGGCCTGCCACGCTTGCGGATCAGACCGACTTCTGCGCAAGTTCGAATCTATTCTCGGGATTCCCGAAGGGGAAACGACTCCTGATGGACGTATCAGCCTCAAGCGAGTACACTGCGTTGGATCATGCTCTTCCGCCCCCGTCGTAGTCATGGGAGAGGAGTCTTTTGGCAGGGTGAGGGTGTCGCGCGTAGGCGACATCGTGGAGAAGGCGGTGGGGCGTGATGGAGCTTAGGATTGTCGAAGAGCTGGAGAAAAAGGGCTCGCGGCAGCTGGAGTCATACCCGCGCGTTGCTGTCGGTATGGGTACATGCGGCATCGCCGCCGGTTCGCAAGCTGTCTGCCAAGCTTTTTCGGAAGCCCTCGATGCATGCGAGGATGTGAGGCTTGACGAGGTGGGTTGCCGCGGAACATGCTGGGCTGAGCCCCTTGTCGAAGTGCACATGGCAAAGGGATCCTCCGTTTTGTTGGGCTCGATGACGCCGTTCAAGGCAAAGAGGCTTGCGGCGAACCTGCAAGCCTGCAAGGGCTCGGAGCTGAGTATTGAAAAGGTGAGCAAGGGTCTCTCGTCTTGCGTCCTTGATTATTCCGACATCGACGCCTATCAAACACGCGTTCTCCTTGCCGACTGCGGAAAGGTCGACCCGCTATCGTTGCCGCAGTACTGCGCCATCGGGGGATTCGCCGCCTTTGAGAGGGCTCTGCTCAAGAAAGACCCAACCGCCCTCATCGGGGAGCTTGAGCGATCGGACTTGCGCGGTCGTGGCGGCGCAGGCTTTTCCACGGGAGCGAAATGGCGCGCAGTTGCCGAGGCGAGCGCAAGGCGAGGGGAAAGCCCTGTGGTCATCGTCAATGCTGATGAGGGCGATCCCGGTGCCTACATGGACCGCAACCTGCTGGAAAGCCTCCCTTTTCGCGTTCTCGAGGGAGCCATGCTCGCCCTCGTTGCGCTGGGCGCAAGCCAAGCATACGTTTTTATTCGCAAGGAATACCCACTCGCATGCTCGATCTTGCGCAAGGCGGTTTCTGCTCTCGAAAACGCAGGGCTTTTGGGTGATGACGTGCTGGGGTCGGGAAGATCCTTGCGCATAGGCATCATTCAAAGCGCAGGTTCCTACGTGTGTGGCGAGGAGACATCCCTCATCGCAGCCATCGAGGGTCGCGTGCCCCGTCCGCGCAAGCGTCCGCCATACCCTTCGGAGCAAGGTCTCTGGGGGCTTCCCACCTTGGTGGGAAATGTCGAAACTTTCGCGAATGTTTCGCTTGTGTTCCTGCGGGGCGCCGAGTGGTTTTCGTCGATTGGCGCTTGGGGTAATTCGGGAACTAAAGTGTTTTCTCTCACGGGAGACGCCATGCGTGTTGGTTTGGTCGAGGTAGAGCTCGGTACGCCCGTCTCTCGCGTCGTAGACGAAATAGGCCGAGCGGAAAACGTAAAGGCGGTTCAAATCGGAGGTCCTTCGGGTGCCTTCCTGCCCAATTGGAAGCTCGACGTGCTACTCGAGTATGAGAGCCTTGCCGAGGCCGGCGCCGTCATGGGATCGGGCGGGCTCGTCGTGCTTGGAGAAGATCGATGCATGGTCGAGCTAACCCGATACCTTGCAGACTTTTCCGCAAAAGCTTCGTGCGGCCGCTGCTTGGCATGCAGGGACGGCTTGCGCGAGTGTGCCGCCCTTCTCGAAAAGCTGACAGAAGGAAGCATCGCTGCGGATGCTTTGTCTGAAGTTGCGACCTTGATTCAGCGTATAGAAAAGGGATCTCTTTGCAATCTGGGCAAGTTCTCTATTAGACCCATTGCTTCCGCTTTGGTGTACTTTGAAGACGAGTTCGTCGAGCATGGGGCAGGGCTTTGCAGAGGCCGTGCATGTCGAGACCTCATTCGGTTGGAGATCGACAAGGCGAAATGCCAAGGCGAACGATGCTGTCTGCAGACATGCCCGGGTACGGCGATCAAAGGTAGATTCGGAAAGCCCGGAACCATAGATCAAGACCTGTGCCTTAAGTGCTTTACGTGCATTGACGTGTGCCCCTACAACGCGGTTGTCATTATTGGTCGATGATTGCCGCGATACTACTCTTCTGGGCCTGTGTTGGGAAACAGCCAGGTGGGGTAGGGAACCAGGTCGTTGTGACGCTTTGCGTCATGGTAGTCGGGGGAAAGCACCACCGCACGATAGCGCAGTTTGATTCGGCCGTCCTTCTCGAGTTTTTTGAGGGCGTGTGTTACCGACGTGCGTTCGGAATTGATCAGCTGCGCGATGTCATTATGCGTGAGCTCGACGAGGAAACCCTCGTCAGTCTGAGGGCACAGCCAGGCGATGTTGAGGAACAAGCGGTGGATTCTCTCCTTGAGAGACGTTGTCGAGAGCATCCAGATCTGCCTGTTCATGACGTTGTAGTTGAAATTGGTGGAGTTGATCAGGCTTATCGTGAACTGAGGGTTTTCCTGCGCTGCTTTAAGGATCCTTGCGGCGGGGATCTTGCATATGTCGCATGGCGTGTAAGCCGTCAGGAGATACTCCGCATGGTGATTTTGAGCGAAAGGCTCAGTCTCTCCAAGCGCACATCCCCGACCAAATATGCCCATCGTGACGTTCTTGCCGTCTTTCTCGATGGTTGACATAGCCAGTAGGCCACTTAATATGACATAGGTGTTTTTGCGGTCGGACGAGTCACGGTAGAGAAAGTCGCCGCGCTTGACATGGATGATTTTGCTGCAGGACGTATTCGCCTTCTGATCGCTAAGGCATAGGTCAGCCAAGTGACACTTGAATAAAATCGGACAAAAAGATCCATTGTGATCTTCCATCGCCGCCCCCACTCTTTATTGGCTTGATTCAGCCTATACGGATGTAGGTATTGTAATTGTGGTGATGCACACAATGTTGAGTTGCTCCGATTCGATACGAGTCGGAATAATGCCGTTATTAGCGCTAGGTCGAAGCAGCCGCTCAAAGGACCGACTGTGGAACATGCGTGATAGGCAGGTGGTTTGGCTCTGACGCGGCGCAAGGCGGCATCGGCAACTCCGCGACGGGTTCGCCGGAAGCGCCTCACCTCGCCTCGCCCTCCGCGCCCGCCATGCGCTGGCCTGCCCAGGCAATTCCACGATCAGCCCATCCTCTTTGATGCGCGCATCGCAACCGTGCTAGACTGCTCAAGTGACTTCCGTTTGTCTTGATTCATCGCCGTGGAGGTTCTCGTTTTCCGGCAACTCGGCTTTCCTGGTCCGCGAGCTTATGGAGGGGTGTCCATGCGCGTTGAGACGTTGGCGTTGTTTCTTTCCGTAGCCCAGTATCGGTCCATCTCCCATGCGGCTCGCCAGCATTACATCTCCCAGCAAGGCGCCTCGGCCGCCATCAAGGGCCTTGAGGCGGAGCTGGAGGTTGCGCTGTTCGACCGCACGCCGACGGGGCTTCAGCTTACGGGCGCGGGCCAGGCCATTGCCAAGGAGGTCCAAGCTCTCCTCGACGCCTATCGACGGGTGCAGGTGGCGGCGGCGCTGGGGGACCAGAGGTGGGAGGGCGAGCAGCTCACCGTCGTGTCCATGCCCTTCGTCACCAACCGCCTGGATGCGATGTTCTCCGAGTACGACTCCATGGCGGTCGGTCCTCGGCTGCGCATCGTGGAGCAGAGCCTGCTCGAGATCGCCCGCATGTACGCCCAAGACGAATCGGGCGCGTTGTTCCTGGTGGCGCTTCCCTCGTTTGCGGAGGGCATCGACCGGCGGGTGGTGGACGATTTCAGCCCGTTGGTGGAGTGCGAGCTCATGGTGGCGTGCGCTGCCTCCCACCCCCTCGCCAGCCGGGGGTGCGCGACGCCCGAAGACCTGGGCTCCATGCCGATTGCCTGCTATTGCGAGGAGTTCCTCATGCGCATCCTCACCCACATCATGGCGGGAGGCCACCCCAACATCCAGCTGCTGACGTCTAACCTCGCCATGATCGGGCGAGCCGTTGCTTCCGGCGAGATGATAACGTTCACCGACTCGCTCTCGACGTTCCTCGACCGTCCGGATCCCAACACCGTGGTGCGGCCCATTCGCCCGGAGGTCCTGTTCCGGGTGGGGATGCTGGGAGTTGCCGACGAAAGCGGGCCGGCGGCGCGCTTCGCTCGGTTCATGCGGCAGTATCTGAGCCTGTCCTGCTCAACCTACCTCGAGCGTCACGGGACGGCGTCGGCGCTCGCGGCGGACGCGTCAGGTGGGGAGGAGAATTCGTGAAGGCGTTTCGCTACGTAATCGACCAGGGGATATGCCGCGCGTGCGGGTCGTGCGCGAAGGCGTGCCCCGCCGGCGCGGTCCTTCGGAACGCGGATCGGAGCTTCGAGATAGACCAGGCGCTCTGCGATCGCTGCGGCGCGTGCGTCCAGGCGTGCAAGCTGCGGGCGATCGTGAAGAGGCGCGGCCTCTTCCGCTAGGAATTCCTCTAAGGGCGGCTTTGCCTGGCGCGCAGCGCGCGGTCTCAGGCTCGCCTGCGTCTGCCGAGGCCATCCCATACAACATTTCCTTGTGGGGCCAACCGCTGCTCGTTGTTTGTCGCCGATTCTCGTCCCCTCGATAATGCTCGTCAAGGGCATTTCGACGAGAGGAGGACGGATGGGCTCGGTAATCCCATTGCCCGACGGGGGCAAACTGGTGAAGACCAACTGCTTCGAATGCCATGCCAAATGCGGGGTCCTGTGCGAGGTGAACAAGGACGGGGAGCTTGTGAGCGTGAAGGGCAACCCCGAAGACCCGCGAAGCGAGGGGAGGCTGTGCAGCAAAGGCCTGTCGGCGAAGAAGATTCTCTACGATCCGGAGCGCTTGCGCTGGCCGCTGAGGCGCAAGGGCGAGCGCGGCGCAGGAGACTGGGAGCGGATCACCTGGGACGAGGCGCTTGACTGGCTGGAGGGGCGCATCCGCGCCATCACCGACGAGCACGGCGCCGAGGCGATAGCCTTCGGCCAGGGCACCGGCCGCGGCACGAACCAGTGGACGGCCCGCATGGGCAATGCGGGCGGGCGCGTGCACCACAGCCTGGCCCCGGGCAACATCTGCCTGGTGCCCATGATGGTGCAGTCCATCGTGCAGCTGGGGTGCTTCCCCATCTTCGACGGCTGCGACTTCGACCACGCCGACTGCATCGTGTTCTGGGGAGCCAACTCGGTGTGGACCGAGGCCACCTACAGCTCGGGGCAGATCGGCCGCTCGCGCGACCGCGGCGCCAAGCTCATCGTCATCGACCCGTTCTTCGAGCACCCGCTGGCTGCGAAAGCCGACCACTTCCTTGGCGTGCGCCCGGGGGCGGACACCTATGTCGCCATGGCGTGGCTCAACGTGATCATCAGCGAGGACCTGTACGACCACGAGTTCACCCGGAAGCACACCAACGCCCCCATGCTGCTCATCGACGGGCCGGACGTGCCCCTCAACGGCCAGCTCATCGACCCTGAGGGCAATCCCCAGAGCATGCTCGTGTTCGACAGGGCCAGCGGGCAGCTGGTGGACACCCATGTCAAGGGCGTTGACGAGGACATGGAGTACCGCGGCATGGTGACGCTTGCCGACGGAAGCGAAGTGCCGGTGAAGACCGTCTGGGCGGCTCTCAAGGACCTGGTCGCCGAGTGGACGCCCGAGCGGGCGAGCGAGATGAGCTGGGTGCCGGCTGACGTCATTCGCGAGTCCGCGCGCACCTACGCCAACGCGCCTGCTGCCACCATCAACGTGTTCCAGGGCGTGGAGGAGCAGACCAACTGCCGCGACACCATCCAGCTGATCCTCATGATCATAGCCATCTGCGGCAACTTGGAGAAGAAGGGCGGAAACCTGAGCATGCCCTTCTGGAACCAGATGTTCGCGCTGTCCGGCCCCAGCCCCGAGACGGCGGTCGAGCTCCGCATGGTTGACGAGCGGGCGCCGGGGTACCTGAACGGCTCGGGCAACACCAACATGATCTTCAACGCCATGCTGACCGACGAGCCGTATCCCGTGCGCGGGTACATCATGGTCCAAGGCAACCCGCTCTCCTGGTCGGAGGACACGAAGTTCGTTCGCCGCGCCCTCATGAGCCTGGATCTGCTCGTGTGCATGGACTACTACATGTCGCCTACCTGCGAGCTGGCTGACCTGGTCCTGCCCTCCACGCACTGGACCGAGCGCGACTACCTGGCCGACGAGGTGTGCAGCGAGTGGGTGTTCGCCCAGCAGAAGGCCGTGGAGCCGCTTTACGAGCGCAAAAGCGACGTGTGGTTCTTCCGCACGCTGGGGCATCGGCTGAATCCCGAGTGGTGGCCGTGGGAGACTGACGAGGAGCTGTTCGACTGGCAGCTTGAGCAGACGCACGCGGGCATCACCTGGGATGCGCTCAAGGAGCAGTGGATCCATCATCTGCCCATGATGCCGTCGCGCCATTTCGAGGAGAACGGCTTCGCCACGCCGTCGGGCCGTGCTGAGCTGTACTGCGTGGCTGAGCTGGCCGTGGGGGCGGGCCCCTTCCCGAAGGCAAGCGAGCCGAAGGAGAGCCCGTATGCCACGCCTGAGGTCGCCAAGGAGTACCCGCTGATCGGCGTGACCGGCCGACGCTATCCGGTGTACTACCACTCCGCCTACCGCGGCATTCCGCACCTGCGGGAGATCGTGCCCGAGCCCCAGGTCATGTTCCATACCTCCGTCGCCCGCGAGCTGGGTGTCGAGTACGGCGAATGGGTGTGGATCGAGTCGCCGACCGGCCGCATCACCATGAAGGCGCGGCCGACCGACGGCGTGGACCCGCGCGTGTGCGTGATCCCCCATGGCTGGTGGCAGGGCTGCGCGGCGATCGGGGCGGAGGCGTATCCCGACGACATGTGCAACGTGAACGTCATCACCGGAGCGCGCACCTACAACGACGAGTTCATGACGCCTGGCCTGCGCAGTACGCTGTGCCGTATCGTGAAGAAGGAGGGCGGTGAGTAGCTATGTCCGATAAACGCTATGGAATGGTCATTGACCTTGACAAATGCACGGGATGCCAGGCATGCGCGGTGGCCTGCAAGATGGAGAACGACGTAGACCTGGGCGTGTTCTGGGAGCGCGTCTACCGCATGGGGCCCATCGGCGAGTTCCCTGACAAGCTGGAGATGTTCTACTTCCCGAACCAGTGCATGCACTGCGAGAACCCCAGCTGCATCGACGTGTGTCCCACGAAGGCGACCTATCAGACCGACGAGGGCGTCGTGCTGGTGGATGCGAGCTTGTGCTTCGGCTGCCAGTACTGCATCTGGGCCTGCCCCTACGAGGCTCGCACGCTGAATCCCCATACCAAGATCGTGGAGAAGTGCATCCTGTGCGTCCACCGCTTGGAGAAGGGCGAGCAGCCCCTGTGCGCCTACACCTGCACGACGGGATGCCGCGTGGCGGGGGACTTGGGCGATCCGGAAAGCCAGGTGTCCCAGGTCCTCGCGCAGAACGAGGATCGAGCCTATCGGGTGCACCCTGAGTTCGGCAACAAGCCCTCGGTCGTGTACCTCCTGCCTCGGAAGGGAGCTGAGACGCTATGCAAATCCATTGGCCGCTAATCGTGTCAACTACGTGCCAGCGCGTGGGCTTGGGCCTGTTCATCTGCGCGTTCCTTGGCTTCGTCTGCGTGGGGTCCCCCGTTGGCCTCTCCGTGGTAGCGTGGATCACGCTGGTCTTGCTGGCGGTGGGGGGCGTCGCCTCCGTCTTCCACCTGCAGCGCCCGAAGCGCTTCTTCAACGCCTTCAAGAACCCGAAGTCGCACCTCACCCAGGAGGCGATCGTCACGCCGTTTCTGGGGGCTGCCCTCTTGGCCTGCGGGCTTGACGGCGTGCTGTATGACCTGGGCGAAGCGAGCCTTCTCGCAGGCGCCGTCGCCGCCGCCCTGGCCGCGGCGTTCCTCGTCTGCACCGGCTTGGCCTACCAGATGGGCTCGCGTCCGGCTTGGAACACGCCCTTCGTGCTGGTGCTGTTCCTGCTCACGGCGCTCTCGGCGGGCACCATCGGCGTGGTGGTGCTGTGGCTCGTCTCGGTGGGATTGGTCCCCGTCGTCTTCGTGTGGGCGGCCGTCGCGTCGACCGCCGTCTGCGTTGCGTGCCAGATCGCTTACGTGGCGCGCATGCGCTCGGTCGGCTACGGGGTGAACGTCGAGGCCACGAAGGAGCCCTATCGGCCTTACTTCATCGCATGGGTCGTTATGGGGGCCGCCGTCCCGCTGACCATGCTGCTCTCGCTCTTCATCATCCCCTTGGCCCCCGTGATCTCGTGCGTCATCGCATGGTTGAGCTGCGCGTGCGGCATTGCCGCCTGGACCATGCTGTTCTTCAGGGGCGCTCACAAGGTGAAGATGTTCCCCATGTATCCAGTTGACCTGAATCTCGACATGTAGGAATCGCCGCAACTGCGGGCTCTGCGAGGGGACGGCGCGGCCTTTTCGCCCTTCCCCTCGCCCTTGAAGACAACTCTCCTCGAAAGAAGGAATCTTATGGCAGAGAAGAAGTTCTATGGTTGGAAGGTCGTGGTGGTAACCGCAGTGCTGTACGCCCTGCTGGGAAACTTCGGCCTGGCCGCAGCGCAGATCACCATTCCCGTCATGGCGCTGGACCCCACGGTGGGAATGGATCGCACCATGATAGGCATCGGGTTCACGGTGTTCATCCTCATGCAGGGTCTGCCCGGGCCGCTCATCGGCAAGTTCGTCGAGAAGTACGGGGCTAAGAACGCGTTTCTCGCCAGCTCGGTCCTCATCATAGCCACGGGCATCCTGCTCGGGCTCTTCGCCGGAGCCTCCACCGCCGCGTACATCGTGCTGTTCGGCGTGCTGCTCAGCTTCTCGAGCACGCTTGGCGGCCAGGTGGCGACGCAGACCACCATCGGCAGCTGGTTCGTCATGAAGCGCGGCCTGGCCATGGCGGTGACCATGGGCCTGGGAGGCGTGGTCGCGTTCTCGTTCCCGCTCATCACCAACGCCGCCATAGGCGAGGCGGGGAACTGGCCCATGGGCTTCTTCCTCATCTCCGTCATGGGCGCCGTGTCGCTCGTCGTGGCGTTCTTGCTCATGCGCAACAAGCCTGCTGACATGGGCCAGAACCCCGACGGGATGACCGACGCGCAGCTGCAGGAGGCAACGGCCGCCGCGGGAGACGCCCCGGCTGATGCGGGCGCAGCTGCGAAGAAGGGCGGCGTGTTCAAGAACGCGCAGTCCATGACGCAGGGCCAGGCGTTTCGCACCCCGGCGTTCTGGCTCATCCTGACTGCGGCGCTCTCCATCTTCGTGGCGCTGAACATGGCCGTGTCTTCCGGAGTGCTGCATTTCAGCGGGCTGGGCATCGACGCCACGGTCATCGCCGGCGCCGTGGCCGTGCAGGGGATCGCGGCCGTCGCGGTGAACCTGGTCATCGCGCCTCTGGCCGACCGTATCGAGCCCGCCCGCATCCTGGGCGTCTGCGCCGGCCTCACCGCCGCCGGCGCCCTGTGCGCGGCGTTCGCGCAGCCGGGCGACGTGGTCATGCTGTACCTGTACTACATCCTGTTGGGCCTCGGGTTCGGGGGGAACACCAGCGTCATGCCCACGGCGTTTGCCAACTACTTCGGCATCGCCAACTTCCCGAAGATCATCGGCACGGTGCTGCTTCTGCTCTCGCTGCTCTCGGGGCTCGTGCCCACCATCGCCGGCATCGCGTTTGACGCGACGGGCACGTATGTGACCATGTTCGCGGTCATCGCCGCCATCTGCGCCGTCGGCGCGCTGGCAGGCTTCCTCGTTCGCTTTCCCAAGCGCGTCTAGCCAAGACGCCTGAGGGCACATGAAGGGGAGGGGCGGGCGCCTTGCCGGGCGCCCGCCCTGTCGTCTGCCTTCCGAGCATTGCTTCTCGCGAAAGGCGTCGTATTCGCGCCAAGATGACCTCGGAGGAACGGCGGGCGGCTTTTGGCCGGGCGGGGGCTGCGGAAAACCCTGGACGGCGGGAGCTGCATCGTTGATCTTGGGTGGGCGAGCTGGCGTGCCGTCGAACCGGCGTGCCGTCGGGGTATAATCACCTCACGTTCTGGGGAGGCTGACATGCTCAGAGTTCAAGGGAAATATCTGCTGACCATCGCTTCCGCGGTGTGGTTTCTCGCTGGGCTGAACATCCTTCGCCTGGGAGTCTCGGCTTGCCTGGAGGGGAGCACCCCGACCTGGGTCATGGCGGCGGGCATCCCGCTCATCTTCCTGGTATTTCACCTGATGTTCTCGAAGCTCGTCGGCAAGCACTCCGACCGCATCCGCGGCTACGGTGAGGAGAGGACGCACGTCCTGAGGTTCTTCGACGTGAAGGGATACGTCATCATGGCCGTCATGATGGGCGGCGGAATCTCGATGCGCGCCTTCGGGCTGGTTCCGACGTGGTTCGTCGCCTTCTTCTACACGGGGCTGGGAATCGCCCTCGCGCTTGCCGGCATCGGGTTCATGATTCACTTCGCGAAGCGCGGCGGCTACGTCGTGTGTCCCGTCACGAAGAAGACGCGGCTGGCGTAGGCTGCGAGGCGGGGCGGGGCCTGCTGGATTTCGCCCTGGCTTTCGATTCTGGATTTGAGGAGGATGCGCGATGGTTTTGACGACGGAGCGCCTGGTCCTTCGCCCTTGGGAGGAAGGCGACGCCGAGGATCTCTATCGCTTCGCGAAGGATCCGGCGGTGGGGCCCATTGCCGGATGGCCACCGCATACGAGCGTCGAGAACAGCCGCGAGGTCATTCGCGACGTCCTCTCCGTCGAGGAGACTTACGCCGTGGTGCTGAAGGAGACGGCCAGGCCCGTCGGCAGCATAGGCCTGCTGTTCGGGGAGAGCGGGACCGTTCCGCTGTCGGAAGGGGAGGCCGAGCTCGGCTACTGGATCGGGGTGCCCTATTGGGGGCGCGGCCTCATTCCCGAGGCGGCTCGCGAGCTCCTTCGCCATGCGTTCGAGGACCTGGGGCTTGACGACGTCTGGTGCGGCAGCTACGAGGGGAACGCGAACTCCCAGCGGGTGCAGGAGAAGCTGGGCTTCGTCTTCGACCGCAACGTGCAGGGCGTTCTCTGCAAGCCCATGGGCGAAACCCGCAACGCGCGCATAACCTACCTGAGCAGGGAGCGGTGGGCTGACGGGCAGTCGGCGTGAGGCCTTGAGCTGCATAATCATCGAGTTAGGGGCATTTGCGATCTGGTCACCGACAACGGGCGTTTTCCATCCACCTCCCAGGTGATTCTGGATGAAACGAGGTCGTTATCGGCGATTCTCTGAGAAAAGTGGATGCAAAAGCGCCGTTGTCGGTGACTTTCGGGGTTCTAATCGCCGATAACGGGCATTTTCCAGCCAGGTTTTCAAGGTCGTGGATGAAAAGAGGCCGTTATCGGTGGTTTGAACTTCAGGGGTCTCAAGGACCCCAAAGCAGACGGGGCGGCATTCTCGCTTTTCGGGAAACCTGAAAAGCTCCGGGCTCGCGCCTCCGAATTCATTGTAGAGCTCGACGGTCTCCTTGCACGGTAGATTCTCCACGGCTTCTTCGCTGGCGGTGTGCTGACAGCGGAGGCTTCGGGGTGCTACAATGCGGGTAGCCGGCAAGGCCCGTGTTGGTTAAGCTGCTACGGGCGGCGCGGGTAGTGGATTTGAGGGCGGTAGCGCGAACTACCGCCCCCTTTTCTTACCCTTGTCATTCGATCGTGAACTCCATTCTTTCCACGCATCGAGGATGAACTCCCCGATGGCCGCGATAGCGGCCATTATGAAAAGAGCTTTCTCGATCATAGGCGATCACCTCCTTTCAGAAGCGCCGCCCACGTCGAACCTTGCCGGCTAGCTGATTGTACGATGGTGCGTGCCGGGCAGTCCGCAGAAATCCCTGCCATAAAAACTATCGATGATGAGCCCCCGCTCGGCAGTCCTGTCCAGCAGACTTGTGTCATCTCGTGCTGCCTCGTGTCGCCCAGATGTGCTCGAAGGGCTTCGAGTGTGATCGTTCTATCCGGGTTGGCCTGTCCGCATCTCCCCGGCGCGAGAGGCGCGAATGGGCGGTTGAAAGGCGTGAGGGGGGGGGACGCGGTTTTCACGGCGTGCCAGTCGGCGTTTCCGGGACCCCTTCCGCGTTGCCTTCGGGTTCTCTCGCGCTCCAGTTGGTCTATCATGTGACCCACAAGAACAAGAGCAAAAGGTTTCCGCATGAAAATCTACTGCGAAAAAAACATAGACGCGGCTCACTCAAAACGACGTTGCTAAGCGCAGCTCGAAAGAGGCTTGGGAGTTGCTGCCTATCCAATGAGCAGGCCGAGCGAGCGAGGGAGAGCATTCCTCGTCGCGCTGTCTGCTCATGGTGGGGGCATAAGGGTGCTGAGGTGATGCTGTCATGCTGGATTTCTACACCGTGATCGTTCTGGAGGTCGTGCTCCTCATGGCGCTCCTCGCGTTCATGGCGAACGCGAACGACATGTTCCCCAAAGGCAAGAAGGGGCAGTTTCTGCTGCTCTTCTCCAGCGTCGCCCTCGGCATCGTCGCAGAGTGGTCGGGGAGCGTGGCCGCTCTGTTCGGAGGGGAGTACCGAGAGGTCGTCGTGTGGACGAAGATGGTAGAGCTCTCGATGGCGCCCGTCGTTCCGTTCCTGTGCGCGGAGGTCCTGCGGCAGACCGCGGACGTGCCCCTGAAGGACAGGTGGCCCCTCGGCATCCTGGTCGTCCACGCCGGCTTGGAGATCCTGTCGGCCTTCGGAGGGTTCATCTACTACGTGGACGCTGACGGCGTGTTCCTCCACGGCCCGTTCTACTGGATCTACGTCGTGGTCTACCTGGGCGGCGCCGTCCACGTGCTGCGGGCGGGGTATCGCGTCAGCCGCCAGCGCCAGGGCAAGAACAGGGCGATGCTCCTTTTGATACTGGGCTTCCTGCTGCTCGGCGTGGTTGCGAACCAGCTGGACAGGGACGTCAAGACCGCCTGGCTCACGGTTGCGATCGTCATCACGCTCGTCTACATCTTCTACAACGACATGCTCCAGCGCCTAGACGGCAAGACGATGCTGCTCAACCACGCCAGCTGCGAGAACCTGCTGGCGCGGCTGCGGAAGCCCGCGATCATCCAGCTGCTCAACGTGGACTTCTTCAGGACCGTCAACGACGAGTTCGGGCGCGACTACGGGGATGAGTGCCTTCGGACGATCGGGAGCACCATCCGCAAGGTCTACGGACGGCATGGCAAGTGCTGCCGGATAGAAGGTGACGAGTTCTGCGTGATCCTCGACGTAGACGAGGGCTCCATGGAGGCGCTCAACGAGCAGTTCCACGCCGCCATGGAGGAGCGCCGCGCGGCGGACCCGCGCTTCCCGCGCGTCTCCCTGGGGTACGTCTGCTTTGACCCCTCTCGGGAAAGCGTTCGCGTTGCCGAGCAGGCAGCGACTTCCGCCATGTACCAAAACAAGGAGCGGAGCAAGATCAAGCACGGCCCCATCCCGCGCTCTGCGCTCAAGGAGCATCGGCCGTCTCCCGAGCAAATGCTGGCCAAGGAGCAGAAGCCGGCTTCGGAGGAGCTTGACACAACCGGGTTGGCGAACCGAACGTTCGCGGCCTTCTCCAGCACCTCGGAGCGCAGCTACATCTACCTCTGCAACATGAGCACCGGGGTGTCCCGCTGGTCTTTGGGCGCGGTGCAGTATTTCAACCTGCCGGGCGAGTACATGTTCGACGCGGGGACGATCTGGGAGTCCCTCATCCATCCGCAGGACCGGCAGATGTACCACGACGACATCACGTCGGTCTTCAGCGGGCACAGCCAGGTCCACAACCTGGAGTACCGGGTGAAGAACCGCTTGGGGGAGTACGTCGTCTGCACCTGCAGGGGCATGGTGCTGAAGGGGGAGGGCGCTGAGCCTGACCTGTTCGCGGGCACGATCATCAACCACGGCATCGTCGACGACGTGGACCCCATCACCGGCCTGCACGCCAACGCGGAGTTCGCCAAGAGCATCCACCGCCTGATCGAAGAGCGGCTCTGCGCCTGCGTGGTCAAGGTGGGAGTCGACAACTTCCGCCATGCCAACGCCATGTACGGCCATGAGGGCGGAAACCAGATCCTGCGTCTCTTCGGCATCGAGCTCCAGGGGCTCGTCGCGGGCAGGGGACAGGTGTTCCGCCTGGAGGGGGCGAGGTTCGCCTTCTACCTGAACGACGCCGACCAAGACGAGGCGCGGAAGTTCTTCCAGCAGCTTCGCCACGTGGCGGAAAACGAGATCCAGATCGACAACCTGCGGGTTCCCCTGCGGATATACGGCGGCGCGGTGCAGATCGACCCCCGTCACCCCCTCAACGAGCAGCTCGTGCGCAGCAGCCTGATCTACGCTGCGGAGCAGTCCCTGGAGAACCACAGCACCGAGCTGGTCTTCAGCGAGGACGTCCGCCAGATGCTCAACGTCGAGAACATCCAGCTGCACGCGGAGATCCACCGCAGCGCCATGGAGGGCTGCCGGAACTTCTTCCTGTGCTACCAGCCCATCGTGTCCTTCTCCACGGGGAAGGTGATCGGCGCGGAGGCGCTGCTGCGCTGGAGGCAGGAGCCCTACGGCGTGGTCTCCCCGGACAGCTTCATTCCCTGGCTGGAGAACGACCCCGCCTTCATCCCGGTGGGGAACTGGATCATCCGCCAGGCGATACGGGAGACCGCGCCTTTGCGCCAGGCAGACCCGAGCTTCATCCTGAACGTCAACGTCGCGGACACGCAGCTGAAGCACGGCGGCTTCCGCGAGGACGTCCTGAGCATCCTCGCGGAAGAGGGCTGCCCGTCCGAGAACCTCTGCCTGGAGCTCACGGAGCGGTGCCGCCGCATGGACCCGGAGTTCCTCGAGGACGAGCTGCGGTTCTTCCGCTCACGCGGCATCACCATCGCCCTCGACGACTTCGGGACGGGCATGTCCTCCTTGGCGCTGCTGCTTCAGCTCCCCGTTGACGAGCTGAAGGTGGACCGCGTGTTCCTCCTGGGCGCCCTCGAGAGCAAGCAGGGCCTGACGCTGATGGAGACCATCGTGCAAAGCGCCCGGAAGGCGGGCCTGCGCACCTGCGTGGAGGGCATCGAGACGCAGGAGCAGTGCGAGCTGATCACCTCGCTGGGGGGCGACTGCTACCAGGGCTACTACGCCAGCAAGCCCACCCCGATCGAGGGCCTTGCGGAGATCTGCCGCGCAGGCCGAGGGGATTAGGCGCCCACGCTCGCGCCGATGTCTGCTAGGATGCTTCGGGATGGAATCGCGGCCGTGCTTGCGCGCGGGGCGCGCGGCTGCGCCGAGACGTCGGCGCGCTCGCGTCCGAGGCGCGTGCTCGCTTGTGCGTGACGAACGCGGCTGCGCCCGGGGCGCGGCGAACGCGGCTGCGCCCGGGGCGCGGCCGCACTTGCGTGAAGAGGCTTTCGAAGGAGCTGCCATGAACGTTGTCGTATACTGCGGGTCGAACGGCGGGGCTAACGCCCGCTTTGCCGAATGTGCGCGTGAGCTGGGCGCATGGATTGCACGGCACGGCCATGCGCTGGTGTACGGCGGCAGCTCGGTGGGGCTCATGGGCATCGTGTCGCGCGCCGTGCTGGACGGCGGCGGCGAGGTGTACGGGGTCGAGCCGCGCTTCTTCATCGAGGCGGGCGTCGCGCAGCACGACCTGACGGAGCTCTTCGAAGTGGAGACGATGGGCGAGCGCAAGGCGAAGATGATCGAGCTGGGCGAGGCGTTCGTCGCCATCCCTGGCGGCGTGGGCACGCTCGAGGAGATATCCGAGATCATGTCGCGCATCCGACTGGGGCTCGGGCCTGCCGAGTGCTACCTCCTCAACCTCGACGGCTTCTACGACCCGCTGCGGGCGCTGCTTGAGAACATGCTCGCGCAGGGCTTCATCGAGCAGTCCGACATGGAGCGCTTCCACTTCCCCGCAAGCATGGACGACCTGACGGCGAGCATCGAGCACGGGCAGAGCTGCCCCGCGCAGCGCCTCGTCACGGCAAGCGAGCTCATCTCGCCGCGCTGAGGCGGTCCTCGGGCGCTTCGCAGCGTCTGGGCGGCTCCTGCCGCTTCGCAGCATCCGGCGGCTCCCGCCGCGCGGACACGCGAGCGCTTTTGCGTCCCGCCGCCTTACTCAAGGTAGGCGCCGGTCTGGCGGCTCCAGAGGTGCGCGTAGGCGCCGCCGGCCTCGATGAGGCTTCCGTGCGGGCCGTCCTCGGCCACCTTCCCGTCGGCCAGGACCACGATGCGGTCGAGGCTCGCCACCGTGGACAGGCGATGCGCCACCACGATGCACGTGCGCCCCTTCATGAGCGTGGCGAGCGCGTCCTGCACGAGCCGCTCGCTCTCGGAGTCCAGCGCGCTCGTGGCCTCGTCGAGCACGAGCACGGGGCAGTCAGCCAGCAGCGCGCGGGCGATGGCGACGCGCTGGCGCTGCCCACCCGAGAGCTTCACGCCGCGCTCGCCCGTGACGGTGTCGAAGCCCTGCGGCAGCTTCTCGATGAACTCGAGCGCGTTGGCGAGCCGCGCCGCCTCGCGGATCTCCTCGCGCGTGGCGTCGGGCCGCCCGTAGGCGATGTTCTCGGCGATGGTGCGGTGGAACAGCAGCGCCTCCTGCGGCACGTAGGCGATCTGGCGGCGCAGCGACTGCTGGGTGGTCTCGGCGACGTTCTGCCCGTCGATGAGGATGGCGCCTTCCTGGATGTCGGCCAGCCGCAGCAGGAGCTTGGTGAGCGTGGTCTTCCCCGCGCCCGACATGCCCACGAGCCCCACGCGCTGGCCGGCGGGGATGTGCAGGTTGAAGCCGTCGAACACCGTGGTCTTCGCGTTGCCGTCGGCGTAGTGGAACCCGATGCCCTCGAAGTCGATGGCGCCTTCGCGCACCTCGAGGTCGGGCGCGCCGGGGACGTCGGCCACCAGGCGCGGCTCGTCGAGCACGAGCGTCATGCCGCTCGCGTCGCCGAACGCGCGGTTGAAGCGCTGCAGGCCGTTGTTGATGAAGTTAAACTGGTTCGTGATGGTGTAGGTGTAGGTGAACATCATCACGAGCGTGCCGGGCGTGATGCCGAACCACGCGTTGCCGCCGGCGATGAATACCGCCACCACGCTCATGATGACCACGGTGATGGCGGCCGTGATGATGCCGCGCGTGAGGCTGGCGCGCATGCGCTTGGAGTCGCGCTTCACCACCTCGCGGTTGAACTGGTCGAACAGCCCGCGCTCGTAGTCTTCGCGCCCGTAGGTCTTCACGGCCAGGATGTTCGCCACCGAGTCGGACAGCTCGCCGGAGAGCTGGTTCTGGGCGCTGGCGGCCTTCTCGTTCAGCGTGAGGATGCGCTTGTACATGCGGTACGACACGACGGCGTACACCACGAGCAGCACCATGAGGATGACCACGTAGGCGGGCACGCGCGGCGCCAGGATGCCGCAGGTGAACACGATGGAGCAGAACACGGGCATGAACGGGAAGTTCAGGTTCTCGAGCACCAGGTTGTAGGCGGAGAGGAACTTGGTGGTCTGGCTCACGAGCGTGCCGCCGAAGCGGTTGGAGTGGAACGACATCGACTGGTTGCACAGCGCGTCGAAGCAGAGCGTCGAGAGGTCGTAGCTCGCGGCGATCTCGAGCTTGTAGAGCGTGTAGTCCTGCAGCTTGCTGGCTGTCTGGCCGAGCACGTTGATGGCGACGAGCGCCGCGACGTAGGGCGCGAACACGCTGACGACCTGGTCGGGCGCCACGGGGCTCGCGCTCACGCGGTCGACCACGAGGCTCATGACGAAGGGGTTGCCGTAGGACAGGAGCGCCACGTAGGCGAACGTGGAGAGCTGCAGCGCCACGAAGAGCCCCAGGTGCGAGCGCGTGATCTGCCAGAAGTAGTGCAGCGTGCGCCGCGTGGTCGAGGGCGCGGCGGGCACGCGCGCGGGGGAGGGGGATGCGGTGGTGGCGGCGTTGCTGGCGGGCGCGGCGTTCGCGGGCGCGCCAGACGCAGCGGGGGCGGTGCGTTTGCTCATGCGGAGGTCCTTTCGTGTCTCGGCATGATTATAGAGCGTTTGCCAAGCCGATGCTGCGCTCCGCACGCCGCCCGGGCCACCCCGCCGCGCCCCCGTCGCCTCGCTCCGCTCCTAGCCGAGGGGCGGCCGGCCGCCGCGCGCCCAGGCGCGGGCCATGCGGATGCCTCCCTCGGCGGGGGAGGCGCTGATGTGGCGGATGTCATCTGCGAGCAGGGACGTGCGCGCGAGGATCTCGGCGACAACCAGGCTGCGGAAGCGCTCGTTGCGAAAGAGGCCGTCCGCGAGGGCCACGATCGCCGCGGCGTCGCCGTGCTCGGAGAGGGCGCGCACGAGGGAGGCGGCGTAGCCGGCGAGGTAGCGCGCGGCCTGGCGGCGGATGTCCTCGCAGACAGGCGATGGGGCGCACTCGAGCGCGATGCGCGCGAACGCGGCGATCTCGTCGGAGCGCACGAGGCGCGCGGCCGCCTCGCCCATGCTGCAGGATGAGTCCGCGCCCTCGGGCGCAAGCGCGCGCCTCACCAGCGCGAACGCGGGGTCGTCCTCGCGGCAGCCGTCCTCGCGCAAAAGCGCCTCGCGCAGAAGCGCCGCGCCCGCCCAGCAGCCCGACCCCAGGTCGCTCACCTGGTAGCCCCAGCCGCCGACGCGCCGCGCCACCGCGCCGTCCGCGTCGACGCCGAGCGCCACCGAGCCCGTGCCCGCTACCACCACCACGCCGGCGCCGTCCGCGACCGTGCGCAGCGCGAGCAGCGCGTCGTTGCAGACGTGGTGGCGCGCAAGGTCGAGCCCGCAGGCGGCCAGCGCGCTTCGGTACGCCGCCGCGTCGGCCGCCGAGTCGCACCCCGACAGCCCCCACACGCCGCGCACGTCCCCAAGCGCCGCCCCGCGCACGTCGAGCTCGCGGCGCAGCCGCCTCACGCCCGCGCTGATCTCGGCTCGCGCGGCATCCGGCCCCACCGACTTGAAGCTCGTCGAGCCCACCTGGAAGCGCGCGAGCTCGGCTCCCCCTGCGTCGACCAGCAAGAGCTCCGTCGAGCTGCCGCCCCCGTCGACGGCCAGCAGGAGGCCGCGCGCCGCTCCCAAGCCTAGCCCCGCTCGGGGATCAGGCCGCGCCGGTACGCCTCGAGCAGGCGCTCCAAGTCGGCGATCTGGGCCTTCAGCTTCGCGCCCGTGTCGGTGTCGGCCACGCGCGTGCGCTCCTCCACGCGCTCGACCACGTGGCGCGACGAGTGGATGTCGAGCTCGTTCTCCACGGCGGCGCGCGTCGACTCGAGCGGCTCGTGCGCGGCGAGCACGAAGCCGTAGGAGTTCGAGATCAGCGTGTAGCCCGCGATGCCGGTGGTGGGCTGGTACGCCTTCGAGAACCCGCCGTCGATGGTGAGCACGCGCCCGCCGCACTTCACCGGGTCCTCGCCGTCCTTCACCTTCACCGGCACGTGCCCGCACACGATGCGCGACGTGGCGGGGTCCATCCCGAAGTCCTCGAAGATGCCCGCGATCACGTGCTCGTCGTTGAGCAGCGTGTAGAACGGGTTCTTCACCTCCTTGCGCGCGGCCTTGTCGGCGATCAGGTACAGCTCGAACGTGGCCATCTTGCTCTTCGCGAACAAAGGCGAGCCGGGCGAGAGCCACATCCACCACAGAAGGTCGCGCCCGCGCGTGCGCGCCGCCTCGTCTGAGCTGAAGAACGCCTCGCGCACGTGGTGCTCGAGCGCGTCGTAGAGCGCGCGGCCGGCGAGCTTCTCGCCGAACACGTCGACCTTCATGAGCGAGCCGTCGGGGTTGAGCGGGACGCACGCGTGGAACAGCAGGTTGGAGTTGTAGATCTTGTAGAGGCTGCCTGCCTCCAAGAGGAAGCGCATGTGGCGCTGCAGCTTCTCGCAGCCGACGAACGTCTGCTCGAGCCGCCGCATGACGTTCTCCTCCTCGGGCGTGAGGCGGTAGGGGTCGGCCGGGTCGATGGTGGGGAACACCTTGTCGGTGAGCTCGTACTCCACGCCGTCGAGGAGCACGGTGCCGCGCTCGTAGTCGATCTTGTCCAGGAGCTTGCGGTCCTCAAGCCCGAAGCTCGGGTTCTCGTCGATGAGCTGGCCCTCCACTTTGAACTGGATGACGGCCATGGCCTTCTGGATCTTCACGTTCACCACGTGCTCGCGCTCGGTGAGCTGCGGGTTGCCCTTGAGGCCGAACGCCACGCAGGGGTCGTCGGCGTAGGCGCGCTGCGCGAACCCGGCGAGCGGCAGGATGTTGATGCCGTAGGCGTCCTCGAGGATGGAGAGGTTGCCGTAGCGCGCGCAGTTGCGCACCACGTGCGCGATGCAGCCGCGCTGCCCGAGCGAGGCGCCCATCCACACGATGTCGTGGTTGCCCCACTGGATGTCCACCGAGTGGAAGCCGGCCAGCGTGTCCAGGATGGTGTGCGGGTAGGGCCCGCGGTCGTAGATGTCGCCCACGATGTGCAGATGGTCGATGGCCAGCCGCTGGATGAGCAGGCACAGCGCCTCCACGAGCGCCCGCGCGCGGCCCGTGCGCATCACCGCGTCGATGATGTCGGCGTAGTACGCCTCGCGCTTCACGGCGTAGTTGTTCTCCGTCATGAGCTCTTCGATGATGTAGGCGAACTCGGGGGGCAGCGCGCGGCGCACCTTCGAGCGCGTGTACTTGCCCGACGCCTGCTTGCACACCTCGACGAGCCGCAGGATGGTGGTGGAGAACCAGGCGCGCTCGTCCTGCACCTGCGGCAGGACGAGGTCCATCTTCTCGCGCGGGTAGTAGATGAGCGTGGCGAGCGAGCGCTTCTCGGCGAAGGAGAGCTCGTCGCCGAAGGTGTCGTCGATCTTGAGGCGGATGGAGCCCGAGCCGTTCTTCAGAAGGTGCGAGAACGCCTCGAACTCGCCATGGATGTCGGAGGCGAAGATCTCGGTGCCCTTCGGCAGGCTCAAGACCGCGCTCAAGTTGATGATCTCAGCCGATGCCTTCGCCTCGGAGGGGAACAGGCGGGAGAGCAGTTCCAGGTATCGGGTTTCGCTTGCGTCCATGATGCTCCTTCGGGTTGCGCGCGGGCCGGGCCTGCGCAAGTGCTCGCTTTCCCGCGGCGGCGCGCCCGCCGCGGGCTGGGTTGGCGCTATTGTAGCGAAGCGCGCGCCGCCGCATGGGGCCGCAGGCGGAAACCGGCGGCGCGCGGCACGAACGCGCAGGTGGGGGCGGACGGAGCGCCTAGCTCAGGCGCTTCAGGACCGCTACGAAGAACCCCTCGTAGAGCTCGGTGGGCCTCACGCACGCCGCCCCCTCGAGCGCGCAGGGCAAGAGCGGCACGCCTTCGAGCAGCCCGTCCGGCAGCGGGACCACCTCGGCGTTCACGGGCTTGGCGGGACGCTGCCTCTCGCCGCCGCGGCGCTTGCCGCGCCCGCGCCTGCCGCGCCCGCGCCTGCCGCCGCGCGGCGCGCCTGCCAGCTCGTCCTTCGAGGGGTTGAGCACGCTCTCGATGAGCAGCTCGTTCTCCTCGGGCAGTATCGAGCACGTGGCGTACACCACGATGCCGCCGGGGCGCACCGTCTCGAACGCCTTGCGCAGCAGCGCCCGCTGCGTCTTCACGCTGCGCTCGAGCAGCTCGCCCGAGAACCCGCCGCAGTAGGCGCCGCCTGCCAGCGACACCGTGCCCGAGCCCGAGCAGGGCGCGTCGAGCAGCACCTTGTCGAAGGTGAAGAACTCGTCGAGCTTGCGCGCGTCGCACTCCATCACGTTGCAGCGGGCGACGCCCTGCTTCTCGAGGTTGTGGCGCAGCTTCTGGGCGCGCACGGCGTTCTTCTCGCAGGCGGTGATCAGCGCCTTGCCGCCTGAGAGCGCGGCCGTCTGGCAGGTCTTGCCGCCGGGCGCGGCCGCCATGTCGAGGATGTTCTCGCCCGGACGCGGGTCGAGCGCGAGCGGCGGCAGCATGGCCGAGAGGCTCTGCAGGTAGACCTTCCCCTGCGCGTAGGCGTCAAGCGCGCGCAGGGCGGGCTCGCTGCCCGCGTCCGTGACGAAGGCGTCGGCGTAGAAGGCGGGCGCGCGCCAGGCGATGCCCGCCGCGTCAAGCTCCGCGGCCACCTCCGCAGGCGAGGCCTTCAGCGTGTTGGCGCGCAGCGTGCACGCGCGCGAGGCGGCGTACCCGGCGATGATGTCGTCCGTGACTTCGGGTTCGTAGTGGCTGGCAAGGCGCGCGAGCAGCTCGGGGGGAAGCCCGAGCGCCTCTGCGCGCTCCTGCGCTTCGGTCGTGCCCACGGCGCGCCCTAGCGGATCGTGACGCCCTCGGGGAGCTCGACGCTGCGCCAGTCGAACTCGTCGGCGTCCTCGTCCTCCGCGCTCGCCCGGGCGGCCTGCGCCGCCGCGGCTGCGGCCTCCTCGCGCGCGGACTTCCCGAAAGCCGCGTCGAACGCGTCGAAGGCCGCGCGCGGCACGGCGAACACCACGCGCGCGACGGCGCCGGGGTGCGCCTCGATCCATGCGCTGAACAGCGACGTCACCTGCTCGGCGGGGTAGCCGAGGCGCCCGCAGCCGAACGCGCCCACGATGAGCGTCTCGCACCCGTTCGCGGCGGCGATGCGCATGATCGTCTCGACGCGGTCGGCCAGCGCGCGGTCGCACTCGCGCTCGGAGCGGTGGTTCTCGAGGGCGCGGGCGCGCAGCGGCTCGGGGATGACGATCACGTCCGCCTTGCGGATGCTGCCGTCGCGCGAGAACGCCACGTCGGGCAGGTACGCCGCGCGGTCGGTGAACAGCCCGCCGCGGCGGTAGTCGCGGTTCTTGTCGTGGTAGAGGCCCTTGACCTCGCAGAGCACCTGGTAGAGGTTGCTCGCGGCGCACAGGATCTGCTCGGGGCCGAACGCGCCGTCCTCGTAGGCGCCGCCGGGGCGCGTGAAGGCCGCCGGGTCGACCACGGCCGTCTTGCCCGCGCCCTGGCGGTAGAGGGCCTCGGGCGCGAACGCGGTGGTGACGCGCGTCTCGGTGGCGTCGAAGGGCGCCTCGCCCAGCTCGAGCGTGCGGCCCGCGCCCTCCTCGTAGATCGTCGCCGCCGCGGCGCACGCCGCCGTCTCGCTCGCGAACGCGCCCTTCATGAGCGCGTTGTGCTTGGCCGCCTGCTCGCGACGCTCGTCCCTGTCTGCCATGATGCCTCCTTGAGAGTGGACCTCGGATGTGGACGGCCCCATCATATCCCACTTGGGCGCCCGCCGTGTTCGACGCGCGGTGCTCCCTAGCGCAAAAACAGGCGGACGAGGCTCAGCTTGGCCGCGGAGTAGGGCTGGTAGCGCAGGGGCAGGTCGCACCAGGTGCCCTTCTTGAGCACGCTCTTCAGGTGGCTGAACGTCTCGAAGCTGCGGCGGCCGTGGTAGGCGCCCATGCCG
Organism: Adlercreutzia sp. ZJ473; assembly: GCF_013185065.1. GTDB lineage: Bacteria > Actinomycetota > Coriobacteriia > Coriobacteriales > Eggerthellaceae > CAAEEV01. The sequence continues at coordinate 76,183 of NZ_JAAVTO010000002.1, forward strand.
GAGGCACCCACGCCGCCGAAGCCCATGCGGCTCGTGGCCAGATGGACGATGGTGTCGTTCACGCAGCCGCCGCCGAAGGGCACGTGGCCCAGGAAGCGCCTTTCGAGCTGCTTGTCGCGCGTGAACAGGTAGAGCGCGAGGGGCTTCTCGCGGCCCTTGACGAACGCCTCGGCCTCGTCCATGGACCTCACGCTGATGATGGGCAGCACCGGTCCGAAGATCTCCTGCTGCATGGCGGGGTCGTCGCCTGAGCACCCCATCATGATGGTGGGCTCGACCTGCAGCGTCTCAGGGCTCACGCGCCCGCCGTACACCACCTTGGCGGGGTCGATGAGGCTGCTCACGCGCTTGAAGTGCTTCTCGTTCACCAGGTGCCCGTAGTCGGGGTTGCCCAAGGCGTCGGCGCCGTACATGCGCGCCGCGGCCGCGGCCAGCTTCTCGGCGAACTCCATCTCCACGGCCTCGTCGACGAGCACGTAGTCAGGCGCCACGCAGGTCTGCCCGACGTTGAGCCACTTGCCGAACGCCACGCGCGTCGCGGCCACGTCGAGGTCGGCGTCGCGCGCGATCACGCACGGGCTCTTCCCGCCGAGCTCGAGCGTCACGGGCGTGAGGTGACGCGCGGCCTTCTGCTGCACGAGCTTGCCGACCTCGACCGAGCCGGTGAAGAAGATGTAGTCGAAGCGCTGCTCCAAGAGCTCGGCGTTCTCGGCGCGTCCGCCGAGCACCACGTCGACGTGCCCCGGCTCGAACGTCTCGCGCAGGATGCGGGCGATCAGCGCGGAGGTGGCGGGCGAGTAGGCGCTCGGCTTCACCACGCAGCAGTTGCCCGCCGCGACGGCGCCGATGAGCGGCTCGAGCGCGAGCATGAACGGGTAGTTCCACGGCGACATCACGAGCGTCACGCCGTAGGGCTCGGGCACGACGCGGTAGCTCGAGGGGAAGTTCGCCAGGTCGGGCAGCACGTGGCGCGGGCGCGCCCACCGCCTCAGGTGGGAGGTCTGGTAGCCGAGCTCGGAGAGGGTGAGGCCGATCTCGCACAGGTACCCCTCGAAGGACGACTTCCCCAGATCCTGCCGCAGGGCGGACTTGATCTCGGCCTCGTGCGAGCGGATGGCCTCGTCGAGGCGCTTGAGCGCGCGCAGGCGGAAGTCGACGTCGATGGTCGCTCCGGTGGCGAAGAAGGCGCGCTGGCGCTCCATGACGCTTCCGATGTCGCCGGGCGCCTGCGCGGTGCGCTTGCGGCAGGGAGGGACGGGCGCGGCCAAGCAGGTCCTCGCCTGGCGGGTGCGGCGCAAGGCGGATGCGAGCGGGTTCATGGGCGGCCTCCCTCGTGGTGAGCGCGGAAGGCCGCCGGACGCCTTGGGAAGCGTCCGGCGGCGCTAGGGGCTGTATCGTCTGAATGACAATATCGGGCGCGCGAGGGAGCCTGTCAAGTGCTCGGCCGAGCGCCGCTGCGCGCTACCCCTGCGTCTTGGTGGAGAGGAAGATCTGCAGCGACATCTGCTCGATCTGGTCCTGCAGCTCCTCGATCTCGTCGACGTGGCGGTCCTCGTCGGAAAGGATCTCGGTGAGCATGTCGCGCGTGGCGTAGTCGAGCACCTCGCCGGCGAGCACGATGGCCTCGTTGTAGCGGCGCACCGTCTCCAGCTCGAGCTCGTGGTCGTTGTCCACCTGCTCGGGCACGGTGGCGCCGATGGTCATCTTGTTGAGCTTCGACACGACGGGCGTGCCCTCCAGGAACAGGATGCGCGCCATGAGCTTCTCGGCGTGGCGCATCTCGGTGATGGCGCGGCGCTCGTACTCCTCGTGGAGCTGGGCGTATCCCCAGTCCTCGCACATCTCGGCGTGCAGCATGTACTGGTTGATGGCGGTGAGCTCGTCGGCGAGCAGGTCGTTCAGCGTGTCGATGAGCTTCTGGTTTCCCTTCATGGCAAGGCTCCTTCAATCGGGTGCGGGTGCGGCTCGGCCGCGGGCTGCCGACAGGGGCCGGCCGTCCGCGCGCCGTGGGGCTTGCCTGCCATCTTAGGGGCGCCCGCGCAGCTCGCGCGGCCCGCGGGGGCTGCCGTTGCCGTCTTGCCACCCTCCCGACGCCATGCGGTATCATGGGACGCGTAACGTTTCCGGCCAGAAGGAGAATGCGGTGATCAAGGAGATCGTGAAGGACGAGGCGATTCTGTCGCAGGCGTGCGAGAAGGCGACGGCGGATGACGCGTCCGTAGCCCAGGACCTGGTGGAGACGCTCGTCTCGCTCGAGGACGCGGCGGGTCTGGCCGCCAACCAGATCGGCGAGACGAAGGCGGTCGTCGCGTACCTGGACGACGACGACAACCCGCACGTGATGTACAACCCCGTCCTCAAGCAGGGGCTGGCGCCGTTCAAGGCCATCGAGGCGTGCCTGTCGCGCGAGGAGGAGAAGAAGGTGACGCGCTTCGCGCGCATCCAGGTGGCTTACCAGGAGCTCGTCGACGGCGAGCTCGTTGAGCGCAAGAGGAGGTTCGAGGGCTGGACGGCGCAGGTCATCCAGCATCTGATCGACCACTGCAAGGGCAAGCTGATCTAGGGGAGCCCGAAGGGATTTCTACTTCTCGAGCAGGTCCTCGATGAACCCGGCGCGGTAGCTCTTGAACACCACCTCGCCCTGCTCCTGCGTGGCGTCGAGGTCGACGTCGGCCATGATGCCGAAGTCGCGGTCGCCCGCCTCGTCGCTGAACGTCTGGTGCACGTGCCACACGCACAGGGACTTCTCGTCTGACTCGTCGACGGCCAGAAACGCCGCCGATCGCGCGTCGGCGTCGGTGAGCACCTCGTCATGCGTTTCGTAGTAGGCGTCGAGCGCGTCTGACCAGCGGCGCTCGCCGAAACCCCACTCGGCGTCGAGGCGGCCCAGCTCGGCGGCCTTGTCGGCGGCGGCTAGGCGCACGCGCGCGAACAGGGCGTTGCGCACGAGCACCGTGAGGCCGCGCCGGTCGCGCACCACCTCGTCCGCGGGCGCGGGCGCGGCGGCGTCCACGACGCTGCCGGCGCTCTCCCACTCGTCCACCAGGCTCGAGTCGGTCGAGCGCACGATGAGCCCGAGCCACGAGACGACGTCGCGCAGCGTGTCGTCGCGCGCGGACTGCGGCAGCGTGCGGTCGAGCACGCGGTAGGCGTCGGAGAGGTAGCGCAGGAGCGTCCCCTCCGAGCGCGCGATGCCGTAGCGGTTCACGTAGGTCTTGAAGTCCGAGGCCGTCTCGATCATGTCGCGCAGCACCGACTTCGGCGCCAGCTCGAAGTCGCGCGCCCACGGCACGGCGCGGCAGTAGTGCCCGAAGGCCGCGCTCAGCACGTCCTCGAGCGGGCGCGGGTAGGTGACCTCGGCCAGGCGCTCGAGGCGCTCCTCGTACTCCACGCCGTCAGCCTTCATCTCGGCCATCGCGCGGTCGCGCTCGACGCGCTCCTGGGCGCGCAGCACCTGGCGCGGGTCCTCGAGCGTCGCCTCCACGAGCGAGATCACGTCGAGCGCGTACGTGTCGCTCTCGGGGTCGAACAGGTCGAGCGCCGCGAGCATGAAGGGCGAGAGCGGCTGGTCGAGCGCGAAGTCCTCGGGCATCTCCACCGTGGTGACGTAGCTCTCGCTGCCGTCGTCGCCCACCGTGCGCTCCACCACGCCCGCCTCGATGAGCGTGGCGAAGATCTCGTCGGCGCGCACGTGCAGCTTCGCCTTCTGCTCGTCGGTCTGGGCCGACGCGGCGATGAGCTCGCGCACGCGCGCACGGGCGTCGCCGCCGCGCGAGATCACGGCGAGCACCATGGAGTGCGTGATGCGCATGCGCGGCGTGAGCGTCTCGGGCACGGCTTCGATGAGGCGCGTGAAGGTGGCCTCGTTCCACGCCACGAACCCCTCGGGCGGCTTCTTCTTCTTGATCTTGCGCAGCTTCTTGGGGTCGTCGCCCGCCTTCGCCACCAGCTTGGCGTTCTCGATCTCGTGCTCGGGCGCCTCGGCGATCACCATGCCCTCGGTGTCGAAGCCGGCGCGCCCCGCGCGCCCGGCGATCTGGTGGAACTCGCGGGCGCGCAGCCGGCGCATCTTGTGGCCGTCGAACTTGGTGAGCTGCGTCAGGACCACCGTGTGGATGGGCACGTTGATGCCCACGCCGAGCGTGTCGGTGCCGCAGATCACGGGCAGCAGGCCCTGCTGGGCGAGCTTCTCCACGAGCAGGCGGTAGCGCGGCAGCATGCCGGCGTGGTGCACGCCCACGCCGCACTCGAGCAGGCGCTTGAGTATCTTGCCGAAGGCGGTGGTGAACGCGGTGCCCTTGACGGCGGCCTTCACGGCCTCGCGCTGCTCCTTGGTGGCCACGCCGTAGCTGGCGAGCGACTGGGCGGTGGCGATGGCGGCGTCCTGCGAGAAGTGGACGAGGTACAGCGGCGCCTCGCCCTTGCGCAGGGCGAGCTCGACGGTGCCCTCGAGCGGCGTGAGCGAGTACTCGAAGGCGAGCGGCACGGGGCGCGGCGCGTCGGACACGGTGTCGACGGGCTTGCCGGTGCGCTCCTCGAGCGCGGCCGCGATGGCGGAGGTGTCGCCGAGCGTGGCGCTCATCAGCAGGAACTGCGCGCGCGGCAGCGTGAGCAGCGGCACCTGCCACGCCCAGCCGCGGTCGACGTCGCCGTAGTAGTGGAACTCGTCCATGACCACGCAGCCCACGTCGGCGCCCTCGCCCTCGCGCAGCGCCTGGTTGGCGAGGATCTCGGCGGTGCAGCAGATCACGGGCGCCTCGGTGTTGATGGTGCTGTCGCCGGTGATCATGCCCACGTTGTCGCGGCCGAGCACGTCGACCATGTCGAAGAACTTCTCGCTCACGAGCGCCTTGATGGGCGCGGTGTAGTAGGCGCGCCGCCCGGTGGCCATCGCCATGAAGCAGAGGCCCTGCGCCACGAGCGACTTGCCCGACCCGGTCGGCGTGCCGAGGATCACGTGGTCGCCCACGGCCAGGTTCATGAGCGCGTCCTCCTGGTGCGGCCACGGCTCGATGCCGCGGGCGTCCACCCAGTCCAGGAAGCGCTCGAGGGCCTCGTCGGGAGTGAGCCACGGGTCGGTCTCGTCGAGGTCGGGCGCGGCGGACGCAGCCGCGGGCGAGCTGGCGGCGCTGTCGGCGGGGTCGCTGGCGCCTGCGGGGCCGCTGGGATCGCTGGCGCCTGCGGGGTCGCCGGAGGCGATGTCCCCTTCGGCGGCGTCCTCGGGCAGCCACCAGCTCGGCGCGAGGGCGCCGAGCGAGCCGGGGGCGAACGGGTCGGTTATCTCAGGGTAGGTCATGGCGGCATCCTCGCTTCGTCGAACGTGTTCGCCTCATTGTAACGGTTGAGCGGGCGCGGCATGCGCGGCGCGCGGGCCGCTCGGGCGCTTGCGCGCAAGGCGCTCGGGCGGTCCGTCAGAGCAGGCCGCAGAGGGCGTAGGCGGCGGCGCTCAGGACGAGGGCGCCTGCGGCGCCGGCGACCACGTCGCGGGGGTAGTGCACGCCGCCGAGCACGCGCACGCCGCCCATGAACACGCCCGCCGCCATGAGCGCGGCGCCGGCGGCGGGCAGGAACGTCATCCACGCGGCGGCGATGGCGAACATCGAGAACGTATGGCGGCTCGGGAACGACTTCCCGCGCGTGTCTTTCTTGATGAGCGGGTCGATGGGAAGCGCCTCGTAGGGCCGCGGCGCGTTCACCGCGCGGCGGAGCAGGCTGCACGCGGCGAACAGCGCCGCCGGCACCGCGACGCAGCACGCCAGCGCCCACCATGCCGCGCTCCCGCCCGCGCCCGCAGCGCCGCCGGCCGCTCCTGCCGCCAGCCCGCCCGCAGCCTCCGCACCCGCGCCGCCCGCGAGCGCGGAGGCCGCCAGCAGCGCGAGCAGCAGCGGGTAGGCCACGTACCCCACGCACGTGAGCAGCTTGTTCGCCGCCAGCAGCGCGCGGGCGGCGCGCGGGTGCGCGCGCAGGGGCGCGGTCCAGCGCGCGTACTGCTCTTCGGTCAACGTGCCGCCTCCTTCTGCGCTCTCCAATTTTGTTCAAACATTATGAGCGAAGAGCGCCCCGCCGTGCAAAGTGATTGCTACAATGTGCGGACTATTCGAACGCTCGAGAGGATTGAGATGACGGAAGAGAAGAGTGTGACGGCCGGCGCGCCCGCGGCGAGCGGCCAAGAGGGGCCCGCGAAGAAGGGCAACGTCGGCGCGCTCGCGCCCATCGGCGTGTTCCTCGTGCTTTACCTGGGGCTGGGCATCTTGTTCGAGTACGTGCTCGGCATCCCCATGGGCTTCTACAACATTCCCATCGTGGTGGTGTTCCTGGTGGCGCTGCTGGTGGCGTGCGTGCAGAACCGCAGGCTGCCCTTCGACGACAAGCTCGTCATCATGGGCCGCGGCATCGGCGACAAGACCATCGTCACCATGATCCTCATCTTCATGGCGGCGGGCGTCTTCGTGGGCACGGTGGGGCGCGACTCCGCGGAGAGCGTGGCGTACCTCATGCTGTCGGTGTTCCCCGTGCAGTTCGCCGTGGCGGTGCTGTTCGTGGTGAGCTGCTTCGTGTCCGTGTCGATGGGCACGTCGGTGGGCACCATCACGCTGATCACGCCCATCGCCGTGGCGGTGTCGGCGGCGTCGGGGTTCAGCCTGCCGCTGTGCGTGGCGAGCGTGATGGGCGGCGCGATGTTCGGCGACAACCTGTCGTTCATCTCGGACACCACCATCGCGGCATGCCAGGGGCAGGGCTGTCAGATGAAGGACAAGTTCCGCGAGAACTTCAAGATCGCCCTGCCGGCGGCCCTCGTGACGCTCGTGATCATCCTCGTCATGTCGTTCAACGCCGACCTCGCGGGAGGCGTGAGCCATGACTACGAGCTCATCCAGCTCATCCCGTACCTCATCGTGCTCGTGGGCGGCATCGTCGGCGTGAACGTGTTCGTGGTGCTGCTCCTGGGCATCGCCTCGGGCTCGCTCATCATGGTGCTCTCGGGCGTCACGGCTCCCACCGACCTGCTCGCCAACATGGGCTCGGGCGCCGCGGGCATGTTCGAGACGACCATGGTGGCCGTGCTCGTGAGCGCCATCTGCGCGCTCATCCGCGAGCACGGCGGCTTCGTGGCGCTTCTGAACGGCATCCGCAGCCTGTTCAAGAGCCGCAAGGGCGGCCAGCTCGGCATGGGCCTGCTGGTGGTCGCGATGGACGTGGCCACGGCCAACAACACGGTGGCCATCGTGATGGCGAACCCCATCGCCGCCGAGATGGCGAAGAGCTACGGCATCTCCAAGCGCAAGACGGCGTCGCTGCTCGACACGTTCTCGTGCGTCTCGCAGGGGGTCATCCCCTACGGCGCGCAGATGCTCGTGGCCATATCGGCGGCCACCGAGCTGGGCTACGCCGTGTCGGCCTTCGACATCATCCCGTTTCTGTTCTACCCGTTCCTCCTGCTGCTGAGCTCGCTCGCGTTCATCTTCCTCGTGCCTGAGAGGGCGCAGAGGCAGAAGTCGCAGAAGTAAAGGAAGGGCTGCCGCCTCGGGACGGCATGGGGCTGCGGCCTCAGGATGGCGCGGGGAGGGCGTGCTCTCGGGGCGCCGTCAGCTGGCTCGCGCCACCTCGCGTGCGGAGGAGGCGGCTGCGGCGCGGTCGATCTCCTCGAGGGAGTGCTGCGGGCGGTAGCGCGGGTCGGACGCGTCGCCTAAGATGAACGTGTCGTGCAGGTCGATGAGCGGCTTGTCGTCGTCGACCACGATGTCGGGGTTGCGGCGCAGGATCTCCAGGCGCGGCACGCGGCAGTTGTACAGGCGGCAGATCTGCGGGCGCGCCTCCCATATCCGGCAGATCCCGCCCTCCTCGGAGAAGCAGCAGCGCTCCTTGCGATAGTTGCGCGGCGCGACGTCGTGCTCGGCCATGTAGGCGCGCATGCGCGCCACCTCGTCGGGCGAGGCGCTGATCACGTTGAGGCCGCAGCAGCGTCCGCACTGCTCGCAGTCGGGGTAGCTGTTGTCGCCGTCGAAGCGAAGGGGCGCCGACGCGTCGTCTGCGCCCCCTGGTATGTCGTCTCTTGGGTCCATGGACCCAACTCTAACACGTTTCGACGCTTGTCAGGCGCTCAGCAGGCTCTTGATGCGCCGGACGGCCTCCTTCGTCGCCTCGGCGTCGCCGAAGGCGGTGAGGCGGACGTACCCCTCGCCGGCGGGGCCGAACCCGGCGCCGGGGGTGGTGATCACGTTCGCCTGCTCCAGAAGCAGGTTGAAGAAGTCCCACGACTCCATGCCCTCGGGCGTGCGGCACCACACGTACGGGCTGTTCACGGCGCCGTACACCTCGAGCCCGGCCGCGGAGAGGCCGTCTTTGATCACGCGGGCGTTCTCGCGATAGTACGCGAGCGTCTCCTCGACCTGGCGCGCGCCGGCCTCGGTGTACACGGCGGCCGCGCCGCGCTGGATCACGTACGACGCGCCGTTGAACTTGGTGGTCTGGCGGCGGTTCCACAGGGCGTTGAGGCTCTGCCCGTCGCGCACGAGTTCCTTGGGCACCACGGTGTAGCCGCAGCGCGCGCCCGTGAAGCCGGCGGTCTTCGAGAACGAGCGGAACTCGATGGCGCAGGTCCGGGCGCCCTCCACCTCGTAGATGGAGTGCGGGACGCCCTCCTCGGTGATGAAGCGCTCGTAGGCCGCGTCGAACATGATGAGGGCGTCGTGCTCGTTGGCGTAGTCGACCCAGGTCTTCAGCTGGCCGGCGTCGAGCACGGTGCCCGTGGGGTTGTTCGGCGAGCACAGGTAGATGACGTCGACGGGCTCGTCGGGGATGGCGGGGCAGAAGCCGTTCTCGGCGGTGGTGGGCATGTACACGATGCCCGTCCAGCCCTGCGCCCCCTCGTCGTAGTCGCCCGCGCGGCCGGCCATGGCGTTGGTGTCCACGTAGACGGGGTACACCGGGTCGCACACGGCGATGCGGTTGCCGACCGCCAGGATGTCGCCGATGTTGCCGCAGTCGCTCTTCGCGCCGTCGGACACGAAGATCTCGTCGTCGTCGATCCTGATGCCGCGGGCGCGGAAGTCGTGCTCGGCGATGGCCTCGCGCAGAAAGCCGTAGCCCTGCTCGGGGCCGTAGCCGTGGAAGGTCTCGGGCGCGGCCAGGTCATCGACGGCGGCGTGCATGGCCTCGATGACGGCGGGCGCGAGCGGGCGGGTGACGTCGCCGATGCCCATCTTGATGAGGTCGGCTTCGGGATGCGCCTTCTGATAGGCGGCGGTGCGGCGGGCTATCTCGGAGAAGAGGTAGCTTCCGGGAAGCTTGGCGTAGTTTTCGTTGACGTGGGCCACGTGTGCTCCTTTCGCGTGGGGCGCAGCCTTTTGGGGCCGCGGGGCCGGGCTTTCGGGCGCAGGACGCCCCCAGCTTGTGTCTCCACGTCATTCTAGGGGCGAATTGTTTCGAGAATGATTCGGGGCGTTTCCGGGTACGCGTCGCAGCATCGCGAAGCGGCGTGCGCGCGCCGCCGCCGTCCCGCCTCGCCGTCCCGCGCGCCTGGTGGCCAATTTCGCTTCGACGATTATAATAGGAGGCTGCGGCCGCACGGGCCCGAGCCAACTACGAAGGATGCTGAGACATGAGTGAAGTGCACGTTCTTTCCCACCCGCTGATCGTCGACAAGCTGACGCGCATGCGCCGCGAGGACACCTCCTCCCAGGACTTCCGCCAGCTCCTCAAGGAGATCTCGCTGCTCATGGGCTACGAGGTCACCCGCGACTTCGCCACCAAGCAGGTCACGGTGAAGACGCCCGTCTGCGAGGGGGCGTTTCCCGCGCTCGCGCATCGCTTCATCACCATCGCCCCCATCCTGCGCGCCGGCATCGGCATGGTGGACGGCCTGCTCGAGCTCATGCCGTTCGCCCACGTGGGACACATCGGCATGTACCGCGACGAGGAGACGCACCAGCCGGTGGAGTACTACTACAAGATGCCCGAGAACGTGGAGGACTCCGTCGTCATCGTGGTCGACCCCATGCTGGCCACGGGCGGCAGCGCCAACGACGCCATCGACAGCCTGAAGAGCCGCGGCTGCTCCAGCATCCGCCTGATGAACCTGGTGGCGGCGCCCGAGGGCATCCGCGCCGTGCAGCAGGCGCACCCCGACGTGGACATCTACGTGGCGGCGGTGGACGAGGGCCTGAACGAGCACGCCTACATCGTCCCCGGCCTGGGGGATGCGGGCGACCGCATCTTCGGCACGAAGTAGGCGCCATGGGAAACGCTGCTTTGGACAAGGCGCTCGCGGAATACGCCGCCGTGGGCGCGCGCTACGTGAAGGCGCTCGAGGAGAAGGGGCTCGTGTTCGCGGAGGCGGGCGCGGGCCAGGCGCGCTGCGCCGAGCTGCGCGCCGAGCTGGCCGCGCGCGGCGTGAAGGTGCGCAACGCCGGCGCCTCGCTGTCGGTGGGGCACCTGTCGCCCGCGTGCGTGGAGTGCACGGGCAACCGCGGGTCGGAGACGTTCTCCACCACGTTCAGGTGCCATCGCGACTGCTACTTCTGCTTCAACCGCAACCAGCCCGACTACGAGAGGTTCTTCCACGAGGGCTGCCCGTGGGAGGAGGGCCTGAGGCGCTCGGCCGCCGAGAACGACGCGCTCGCCTGCGTGGGCCTCACGGGCGGCGAGCCCCTGCTCGACCTGGACAACGCGCTTGCGCTCCTGCGCCGCGCCGGCGAGCTGTGGCCCGGCGCACACAAGCGCATGTACACCTCGGGCGACCTGCTGACCGAGAAGAGCGCGGCGCTCCTGCGCGACGCGGGGCTCGACGAGATCCGCTTCAGCGTGAAGGACGACGACGCGCCCGAGCAGCAGGAGCGCGTGCTGGCCGCCATGGCGCTCGCCAAGCGCCACATCCCCTCGGTCATGGTGGAGATGCCCGTGATCCCCGGCGCGAAGGCCCACATGCAGGATCTGCTGCGCCGCTTCGAGGAGGTGGGCGTCGACGGCATCAACCTGCTCGAGTTCTGCTTCCCGTTCGCCAACTGGGACGAGTTCGCACGTCGCGGGTTCACGCTGAAGAACCCGCCGTTCGACGTGATGTACGACTACGGCTACTCGGGCGGGCTCGCCGTGGCGGGCTCCGAGGAGCTCATCCTCGAGCTCATGGTGTGGGCGCTCGACGAGGGGCTTGCCCTCGGCATGCACTACTGCTCGCTCGACAACAAGCACCGCAGCGAGATGCGCCAGAAGAACGAGCGCGCCGCACGCGTCCACCCCTGCGTCGAGTTCGACGAGGGCGACTTCTTCCTCAAGACGGCGAAGGTGTTCGGGCCTGACGTGGACGTGGCGCGCCGCCTGCTCGAGGACGCGGGCTGCCGCGACTTCATGGAGGACACTGAGGAGCGCTCGCTCGCGTTCCCGCCGCGCTTCGCGGGCGTGCTCGCGGGCGCCGTGCGCGCGGACGGCGAGCCCGTGCGCGTGATGACGTGCTCGTTCGTGTACGAGTGCGAAGAGGGCGGCGGCTATCTGATCGACGTGGCGCTCAGCGACGCGCAGTAGCGCGGTTGGGGGAGCGCTCGGGAAGAGACGGGAAGCGCCGGCGTGCGGGCGGCGGGTGTGTGCCGGTGCGTGACAGCCTCGCATGCAGAGCCGTGCGCGCGGGGCCGTGCGCACGACGCTGGCGGGCGGGCCTGCTCGCTCGCGGGCCGAAGTCGACCGAACTCCCCATGCGTCGCGCGGACGAGGCGGGCGAGCAGCTAAGGTTACACGCATTTCAAGCAGTTCATGCACTTCATCCTTGCAGGAAGCGAGATGAGATCGGGGGATCCCATGAGCGTCCTTTCTATTGAACCGCGCGCGGTTGACGATGCGCGCGTCGTTGCGCAGCTCGACCGGTTCGCGCGGCGCATCGCGGCAACGCCTCCCGGCACCTGCGCCGTGGCAACGCAGGTGGCATTGCTCGAGGCCGCTGTCGCCCAGACCTGCGGCAAGTGCGTTCCCTGCTGCGACGGCCTGCCGAAGCTCGCCGACCTTCTGCGCCATGTGCGCGACGGCGAGGCTGGCCCCGCCGACCTCGACCAGGTGCGCGCCCTGGCGACGCTCGCGCGTGACGCGTCCGACTGCGCCATCGGCTACGAGGCGGGGCAGGCGGTGCTCGACGGGCTCGACGCCTTCGCGGACGAGTACGCCAGCCACGTGGGCCAGGGCCGCTGCCAGGCCGGCGTGGGCCAGACGCTTCCCTGCGAGACCGACTGCCCGGCGCACGTGAACGTCCCCGCCTACATCGCCCTGGTGGGCGAGGGGGACTACGAGGGCGCCGTGAACATGGTGCGCAAGGACAACCCGTTCCCGACGGCCTGCGCGTTCGTGTGCGAGCACCCCTGCGAGAGCCGCTGCCGCCGCGCCCTCGTCGACGCGCCGCTCAACATCCGCGGCATCAAGAAGTTCGCCTGCGACCAGGCGCCTGCCGACCGCTGCGCCACGCCGCCGGCGCTGCCGCCGACGGGGCGGCGCATCGCGGTGGTGGGCGGCGGGCCCTCCGGGCTCACGTGCGCGTACTTCGCGGCGCTCATGGGGCACGCGGTCGACGTGTTCGAGATGCACGCCCAGCTCGGCGGCATGATGCGCTACGGCATCCCCGCCTACCGCTTCCCGCGCGAGCGCCTCGACGAGGACATCCGCGCCATCCTGGGCGCGGGCGACGTAACCGTGCACGCGAATGCCCGCGTCGACGCCCGCGAGCTGCGCCGCCTGTCCGTCGAGTACGACGCGGTGTACGTTTCGGTCGGGGCGCACGCGGCCAAGCAGCTGCGCCTGGAGAACGTCGAGGCCGAGGGCGTCATGTCGGCCGTCGAGCTGCTCGGCGCCATCGGGGACGGCGAGATCCCCGACCTCGCGGGCAAGAAGGTGGTCGTCGTCGGCGGCGGGAACGTGGCCATGGACTGCGCCCGCACCGTCGTGCGCGCCGGCGCCGAGGAGGTGTCGATCGCGTACCGCCGGCGGCTGGAGGACATGACCGCCCTGCGCGCGGAGGTCGAGAGCGCCATCGCCGAGGGCGTGGAGATGATCACGCTCGAGTCGCCCGTGCGCGTCGAGGTGGACGACCGGGGCCGCGTGAGCGCGCTCGTCACGCAGCCGCAGATGATCGGGCCCGTGCGCGGCGGCCGGCCGGCGCCGCTCGACGCGCGCAAGCCCGAGCGGCGCATCGAGGCCGACGTCATCCTGCTCGCCGTGGGGCAGGACGTCGTGAGCGCGCCCTTCGAGGAGGCGGGCATGCAGGTCGCGCGCGGCCGCCTCGTCGCCGACGCCGCGCTGGCGGCGCCCGGCTTCGACAACGTGTTCGTCGGCGGCGACTGCCAGAGCGGCCCCGCCACCGTCATCCGCGCCATCGCCGCCGGCAAGGTGGCCGCGCGCAACATCGACGAGCACCTGGGGTACCACCACACGCTCGACTGCGGCGTGAGCGCGCCCGCGGCGCGTGCGAACGACCGCACGCCCACCGGCCGCGTCAACGTCGCCGAGCGCCCCGCGCGCGAGCGGAGGCGCGACTTTGAGGCCGTCGAGGTCGAGATGACGCTCGAGGAGGCCCGGCAGGAGTGCGCGCGCTGCCTGCGCTGCGACCACTTCGGCTGCGGCTCGCTGGATGAGGGGAGGACCCAATATGTCTAAGGTCGCCTTCGGCTCCACAGCCCCTGCCCCCGCCGCTCCCGTCACCGCTTCCCGAAACGAGGTCGCCATGATCACGCTCACCGTAGACGGCTCGCCTGTCAGCGTGCCGGCAGGCACCACCATCCTGGGCGCCGCGCGCAGGGCGGGCGTGCGCATCCCCACGCTGTGCTTTCTGAAGGGCGTGAGCGACATCGGCTCGTGCCGCGTGTGCTCGGTCGAGGTGGCGGGCCGCCCCGGGCTCGTCACGGCCTGCAACACGCCCGTTGAGCAGGGCATGCAGGTCAGCACCGGCACGCAGCGCGTCGTCGACGCGCGCAGGGCCGCGCTCGGGCTCACCTTGTCCGCCCACGGGCTGAACTCCACGAACTTCTGCTTCTCGTGCGCGCGCAACGGCTCGTGCGAGCTGCAGGACGTGTGCCGCGAGGTGGGCGTCACCGAGCCGCTGTTCCCCGCCGAGCCGCGGCGCAAGCCCGTGCTCGACAGCAACCCCTTCCTCGCCTACGACCCGAACCTGTGCATCCTCTGCCAGCGCTGCGTGGGCGCGTGCAACAGCTTCGCGCGCAACCACACGCTCAAGGCGGCGAAGCGGGGGCTGCGCACCACCATCGAGGCGCCGTTCGGCCCTGACTGGAAGGCGACGAGCTGCGAGAGCTGCGGGTGCTGCGCGGCGGCGTGCCCCACCGGCGCGCTCACGCTGAAGCGCCGCCGGGAGTACCGCAGCTGGGAGGTGCGAAAGACGCTCACCACCTGCCCGCACTGCGCGGTGGGCTGCCAGTTCAACCTGGTCGTGCGCGACGGGCGCATCGTCGACACCGAGCCGGCCTTCGGCCCCGCCAACCGCGGGCGCCTGTGCGTGAAGGGCCGCTCGGGCAGCTTCGACTTCGTGCAGTCGCCCGAGCGCCTGACCACGCCGCTCGTCAGGAGCAGCGCGACCGGCCAGCTCGAGCCCGCCACGTGGGACGAGGCGCTTGACCTGGTGGCGCGCCGCTTCAGCGAGATCAAGCGGGACTTCGGCCCGGACGCCCTGGCGGCCTTCGCCTGCAGCCGCTCCACCAACGAGGACGTGTACCTGCTGCAGAAGATGGCGCGCTGCGCCTTCGGCACGAACAACGTGGACAACTGCGCCCGCGTGTGCCACGGGCCTTCCGTGGCGGGCCTGGCCGCCACGCTCGGGTCGGGCGCGATGACCAATCCCATCGCCGACATCACCTCGCCCGACGTGGACGTCATCATGCTGGTGGGGTCGAACCCCGAGGAAGCGCACCCCGTGGCGGGCATGCAGATCCGCGCCGCCGTGGAGCGCGGCGCCAAGCTCATCGTGGTGGACCCGCGCGACATCGGGCTGGCGGCGCAGGCTGACCTGCACCTGAAGCTGCGCCCCGGCACCAACGTGGCGTTCTCGAACGGCATGTGCCGCGTGATGATCGAGGAGGGCCTGCTCGACCGGGAGTTCATCGACAGCCGCACCGAGGGCTTCGAGGAGTTCGCGGCCATGGTGGCCGACTACACGCCCGAGCGCGTGGCCGAGATCTGCCGCATCAGCGCCGACGACCTGCGCGCCGCCGCGCGCCTCTATGCCACCGCGCGCCAGGCGCCCATCATCTACTGCTTGGGCGTCACCGAGCACTCCACCGGCACCGAGGGTGTCATGTCCATGAGCAACATGGCTCTGACCTGCGGGAAGCTGGGTCGGCCCGGCTGCGGCGTCAACCCGCTGCGCGGCCAGAACAACGTGCAGGGCGCGTGCGACATGGGCGCCACGCCAGCTGACCTCCCGGGCTACCAGAAGGTGGCCGACCCCGAGGTGCGCGCGAAGTTCGAGGCCGCCTGGGGCGTGAAGATCAAGCCCGAGCCGGGCCTGTTCGCCACGCAGGTGTTCCACGCGGCCGTCGAGGGCACGGTGCGCGGGCTGTTCATCTTCGGCGAGGACCAGGTGCGCACCGACCCCGACATCAGCCACGTCATCCGCGGGATCGAGGCGCTCGACTTCCTGGTGGTGGACGACTTGTTCCTCACCGAGACGGCCGCCTACGCCGACGTGGTGCTGCCGGGCATCAGCTACGCGGAGAAGGAGGGCACGTTCACCAACACCGAGCGGCGCGTGCAGCGCGTGCGCCGCGCCGTGGCCTCGCCGGGGGACGCGCGGCCCGACACGTGGATCTTCGCGGAGATCATGCGGCGCATGGGATACGCGCAGCCCGACCTCACGCCAGCCGAGATCATGGACGAGATCGCCTCGCTCACCCCGAGCTTCGCCGGCATCAGCCACGCGCGCCTCGACAGCCCCGAGGTGGCGGGGCGCGGCCTGCAGTGGCCCTGCACCGGGCCCGACCACCCCGGCACGCCCATCATGCACGTGGGGAAGTTCACGCGCGGGCGGGGGGCGTTCTCCACGGCGACCTACAAGCCCGCGGCCGAGCTGCCGGACGCGGAGTACCCGCTCATGCTCACCACCGGGCGCATCCTGTACCACTACAACGCCTGCGCCATGACGAGCCGTACCGACGGGCTCAACGAGATCGTCAGCTCGTCGTTCGTCGAGGTGAACGCCGCCGACGCCGCCTCTCTGGGCATCGACGACGGCGGCCGTGTGCGCATGGAGAGCCGCCGCGGGTCGATCGTGACCACTGCCCGCGTGTCGGGCAAGACGAACCCGGGCGAGGTGTGGATGCCCTTCCACTTCCAGGACGGCAACGCCAACTGGCTCACCATCGACAGCCTCGACTCCATCTGCGCATGCCCCGAGTACAAGGTGTGCGCCGTGCGGCTCTCGAAGGCGTAGGGAAGGGGCCGAATCACCGGCCGCTTTCCGCGAGCACGATGTCGACGGGCCTGTCGTGGGCGTCGAGGGCGCCTTGCGCGCGCAGGCTGGGTAGCAGGGACGCCTCGCGGCACAGCCCGACCGACGTGCCGGGGAAGGCGGCGAGGAAGGCGTCGTAGAAGCCGCCGCCGTAGCCGATGCGGAAGCCCTGCGCGTCGAAGGCGAGCCCGGGCACGATCGCGAGGGCGCGCGGGGCGTGGGCGCCTGCGGACGTGGCGGCGGCGGTGATGGCAGTGACGCTTGCGGCATCCGCGGCGCCGTCGGCGCTGGTCGCGGGCGCGCCCGCGGGCGCCAGCGCGGATGGGTCGACGAGCGTGGCGGGGTCGTCGGGCGGCTCCTCCACGCCGAACGCGCTGCGCTCGAGCGCGTCGAGGCTGGTCACGCGATGCCAGCGCATGAGGCGCGTGCCGGGCACGCAGCGCGGCAGCGCCACCGCCTTGCCCTCCGCCCACGCGCGCTCGATGATCCCGCGCGTGTCGATCTCGGATCCGAACGACCGGTACGCAAGCACCACGTCCGCGCACCGCCATGCGCCCAGCTCGAACAGCTGCGCGGCGATGCGCGCGTCAGCCACCGCGCGCTCGTCGGGCGAAAGGGCCGCCCGCGCGCCCTTGAGCTGCGCGCGCAGCGCGCGCTTGGCCTCCTCGACGCTTCCGCGGCCGACGCTCTCGCAACCGGCGCCCTCGCAGCTTGCGCTCCCGCAGCTGGCACCCTCGCAACTGGCGCCCTCGCAGCCCGCCCTCTCGCGGCTGTCGCTCTCGCCTCGCATGGACCCCCTTCCGGACGTGCTCTTTCCGCAAACGCTGCGGCAAACGCCGCATCGTGATTGGAATGTGCGTTGAGGCAAATTATAATTTCTGAAATCGTCTCTTATCGCAAAGGAGTTTCGGCGTGGCTGAATTCGTTTACCAGATGTACAAGGCGCGCAAGGCGCATGGCGACAAGGTCATCCTCGACGACGTGTCGCTGTCGTTCTTCCCGGGCGCGAAGATCGGCGTGGTGGGCCCCAACGGCATGGGCAAGTCCACGCTGCTCAAGGTGATGGCGGGCCTCGAGGAGGTCACGGCCGGCGAGGCGCGCCTCACGCCGGGCTACACCGTGGGCATCCTGCAGCAGGAGCCGCCGCTCGAGGAGGACAAGACGGTCATCGAGAACGTGCGGATGGCGTTCGCCGACGTGCTGGCGAAGGTGGAGCGCTTCAACCAGGTGAGCGCCGAGATGGGCGACCCCGACGCCGACTTCGACGCGCTCATGGACGAGATGGGGCGCCTCCAGGACGAGATCGACGCCGCCAACGGATGGGACCTGGACAGCCAGCTCTCCCAGGCCATGGACGCGCTGCAATGCCCCGACTCCGACATGCCCGTGAGCGTGCTCTCGGGCGGCGAGCGGCGCCGCGTGGCGCTGTGCCGCCTTCTGCTCGAGGCGCCTGACCTGCTGCTCCTCGACGAGCCGACGAACCACCTCGACGCCGAGAGCGTGCTGTGGCTCGAGCAGTTCCTGAAGAGCTATCCCGGCGCGGTGCTCGCCGTCACGCACGACCGCTACTTTTTGGACAACGTGGCCGAGTGGATCTGCGAGGTGGACCGCGGCCAGCTGTTCCCGTACAAGGGCAACTACTCCACCTACCTGGAGACGAAGGCCGCGCGCATCGCCGCGCAGGGCCAGCAGCAGGCCAAGCTCGCCCGCCGCATGGAGCGCGAGCTCGAGTGGGTGCGCTCGTCCCCGAAGGCGCGGCAGGCGAAGAGCAAGGCGCGCCTGGAGCGCTACGAGCAGATGGTGGCCGAGGCCGCGGCGGCGAAGAAGCTCGACTTCACCGACATCCGCATCCCGGTGGGCCCGCGCCTGGGCTCGAAGGTGCTCGTGGCCGAGCACCTGCACAAGGAGTTCGACGGGCGCGTGCTCATCGAGGATCTGTCCTTCGAGCTGCCGCGAAACGGCATCGTGGGCGTGATCGGCCCGAACGGCGTGGGCAAGACCACGCTGTTCAAGGCCATCGTGGGGCTCGAGCCGCTTGACGGCGGCACGCTCACGCTCGGCGAGACGGTGAAGATCTCCTACGTCGACCAGGGCCGCGCGGGCATCGACCCCGACACCCGGCTCTGGGAGGTGGTGAGCGGCGGCACCGACTACATGGTGGTGGGCGACACCGAGATCCCGAGCCGCGCCTACGTGGCGGCGTTCGGCTTCAAGGGCTCCGACCAGCAGAAGCCCGCGGGCGTGCTGTCGGGCGGCGAGCGCAACCGCCTGAACCTGGCGCTCACGCTGAAGGAGGGCGGCAACCTGCTGCTGCTCGACGAGCCCACCAACGACCTCGACGTGGAGACGCTCTCCTCGCTCGAGGCGGCGCTTCTGGACTTCCCGGGCTGCTCGGTGGTGGTGAGCCACGACCGCATGTTCCTCGACCGCATCGCCACGCACATCCTGGCGTGGGAGGGCACTGACGAGAACCCCGGCAACTGGCACTGGTTCGAGGGCAACTTCGAGGCGTACCAGGCCGACCGCGAGGCGCGCCTCGGCAAGGAGGCCGCCAAGCCCCATCGCCTGCACCGCAAGCTGACGCGCGACTAGCAGAAGCGCGCGGGAAGCGCGCGACGTGCGGGGCGCTCGAGGAAACCGAAGGCGAGGTCGCGCGGAAGGCGCCCAGGGAAGCAAAGGCCGGGGGCTATGCCCCAAGCTCCTTCAGGCGGCGGTAGAACGTCGATCGACTTATGCCGAGCTGCTCTGCCGCCGCCTCGGCGGTCATGCGCCCTTCGAGATGGGCGCGGCGCACGGCGTTGAGTTCCGCAAGGCTCGTGTCTGCGCGCTTGCGGCCGCGCGTCTTGCCAGCGCACGCGGCTTTCGCCCATCCTTCCTCGCGTCGATTCGCAAGGAACGTCTTCTCCTTGCGAAGAAGCGCTGAGAGCAGCTGGTAGCAGGTCTCGCGGTTACCGTCGTCGATGGAGAACGCGCTGGTGGCAACGTCGTTTCCCTGGCATATCTCCGAAAGGAGCGCGCTCGCCGCCTGTGCGGCGCGCACGCCGCACTCCGCGAGGTCTCCCAAGTCGATGACGCGCTTCTCGTCCTCAGGACGCCAGCGATCAACGTAGAGAAGGTCCCCGCTGTAGCGCAGGTCGGTCCGAATGAGCCACTCGAGGCGATTGAGGTAGGTCATTCCACATGCCTCGAGCAGCTCCTGCACGTTCTCCCGGCGCTCGCTGGGCGTGCGCTCGTCGATGAAGGTGGGCACTCTGTTCCGACGCAGATAGCGCTTCTTGCGCATGTCGAGGTCAAGCCCTGGTATTCCCTGGAAGACGGCAGTCGAGAGCATGTCGATCACGGGATAGCGCGGCGTGAACGCGTATTCGAACGTTCCGTTTTCGCGCTCAGCGTAGTCGATGCGCGCTATGTGGCAGGCGAAGCCCAGCTCGTCGCGTACGCGAATGACGCCGCTGGTGGTGGTCTTCCTCACGAGCGTCCTCCCATCAGCTTCTCGTACGCAGATCGGAGGATGAGCTCGTAGCGTGCGTCGAGCATGTGGGTGTAGAACAGCCGGCGCGTCTCGCTGGCGTCTGCGAGGTCTGCCACGCAGGCGCGTACGGCGTCCATGTCAAGTCGCGCCACCACGTTGGCGAGGGCTTTGTTGCACTCGGGGAACGCCAAGCTGCTGATCACCTCGTAGTAGGAGCTCTTCCTTCCATCGAGCTTGACCTGGGAGGTGGGGAAGTCGAACACGCGCTTGCGCGTTTCCTCGTCCGAGGCGATGATGCGGGCCATTTGATCGTCGAGGAGGCTGGGAAACAGGCACGACCCGTTGTCGAATACAGGTGCGAGCCGATAGCGCCCCGCATGCTTCACGAATCCCCAGTTGCCGCCATGGCGGTCGAAGTTGCCGATGAGCGCATCAATGATGAATATCTCCCAGAATGCCGCGACGGTGCCTTCGACATCGGTGAGCTTTGAGTTATCTCGAAGCATTCGCATGATGTCGGCGTATTCGTACTGATACGTCTCCTTGTCCTGATCGAGCGTGCTTTCCCCTACGTCGTTGAACGAGACGAACTGCTCGTTTTCGGAAAGGAAGTCGCGACAGGCCACCACGGGCTCGCCCTTGTAGGTGCCGAGGACCGTGTATTGGGAGGGGATTCCCGCGCACGCGAACACGCGTGATCCGAGATGCTCTGACAGGTGATTGAGCTGAACTCCGAAGGCGGTGCGCTTCTGGAACTTGAGCATGAACGGCTCGTCGCCGACGATGACGCCGATCTTGCGCTCGGTGCCGCCGTAGTACCGGTTGCTCAGCTCGCATGAGGTGAAGTCCATGGCTCTCCTTATGTATCAAAAATACTTGATGTAAATTTTGACATAGTATATCGAGTATTTTGCTCGTATCGTGTCAAAATTAATTATTGATATTTATGACACATAAATGGAAGAGGTTTGCACTCAAATAGCCAAAGGAAGCTAAAAGAACTAAAAGGAGCTAAAGAAACTAAAGGAAGCTAAAGATTTTAAAAACTGCTAAAACTTGTAAAAGACGCTAAAAGCTGTAAAAATGGCTAAAGCACGTAAAGGGCACGGCGCGGTTGCGAAAAGCGCGTGAGGAAGGCGATGACAATGTCTCAAGCTCAAAGGGGGAAGCTCAACCCGTCTGTCAATCCCTTCACGCCTGTCTTCGGCAAGGTGCCTTCCTATCTGGCGGGGCGTGAGCGCATTATCAGCGACATGATCTGCGCCTTTGAGGTGGGTGAGGGAGATCCGAACCTCTCGTCGGTATTCGTCGGGGCGCGCGGAACGGGAAAAACCGCGCTGCTTTCCCGTCTCGCCACCGAGGCTTCGTCAAGGGGCTGGGTGGCGGTAAGCGTGACGGCCGTTCCGGGAATGCTCGATGACGTCGTGCAGCGAGCGGCCGAGCAGGCTGCTCATCTGCTTGAGGCGGCTCCGAAGAGAAAGGCCACCGGCATAGGCGTGGGCAGGCTCGTGAGCGTCAGCTGGGAGAACGTTGCCGATCCGTCGCTGAACTGGCGATCGAAGATGAACCTGCTGCTCGATCAGCTCGCCCAGACGGAAACGGGGCTTCTGATAACCGTCGACGAGGTCAACCCCCATCTTGACGAGATGGTCCAGCTTGCGACCACGTACCAGCACTTCGTGCGCGAGGGTAGGAAGGTGGCGCTTCTCATGGCCGGGCTGCCCTACAACGTGTCGGTGCTCCTCTCGGGTGAGTCCACCTCGTTTCTCAGGCGCGCGTTCCGACATGACCTCGGGTCCATTCCCGCCCATGACATCGAGGAAGCGTTTGTGGTGACGATCGAGGGCGCGGGGAAGGCCATTGAGCAGGCGGCTCTTTCCCGGGCCGTCGAGGCGACGGGCGGATTCCCGTTCATGTACCAGCTGGTGGGGTATCGCATGTGGAACGCGTCGCGCGGCGAGGGCGTCATCACCGAGAAGAGCGTCGAGGCTGGTGTGAGGCTCGCCCAAGGCGAGCTGCGGCGGCAGGTTTTCGATGCGACGTTCAACGAGCTGTCCGATGGCGACGTGGACTTTCTGCGTGCCATGCTCGCCGACGAGGGAGAGACCGACTCGTCCGCTTTGGCCAGCCGCCTCGGCAAGTCAAGCGGACACGTCTCAACGTACAAGAAGCGCCTCTTGGAGGGCGGCATCATAGAAGAGGGCCTCAGGGGCAAGCTGCGCTTCAGCCTCCCCGGTTTCAGGGAGTACCTTGAGGAAGTCATCGAGTAGAGTGAGAGGTGATTGCCAGATGATGGCTTCAAGGTGTTAAAAGGCACGCAACGACGGAAGGAAGGCCATGCGCACGGTTGGGAACATCATTTGGATCATCTTCGGCGGGCTGCTCACGGCTTTGGGGTGGGTGCTTGCCGGAATCATCTTCTACGTGACCATCGTGGGCATTCCGCTGGGGCGGCAGTGCTTCAAGTTCGCGAGCCTCACCTTGGCGCCGTTCGGCAAGGAGATCAGCTACGGCGGGGGAGCGCCGTCGCTTCTGGCCAACATCGTCTGGCTGCTGGTCATCGGCCTGTGGGAGGCGATCTCGTACGCCGTCCTCGGTGTGCTGTGGTGCATCACCATCGTGGGGATCCCGTTCGGCTTGCAGCTGTTCAAGCTGGCGAAGCTGAGTTTGTTCCCCTTCGGCGCTGAGATCAAGTAGCGAGCTTTTGAACGAGCGCAAGCGCTTTTCGTACTCTCTACGCTCACGCCTTTCGGCGCTACGGCTATGCTCGGGCTGCATTCGCAGCCAACTGTGACGGCTGTCGCCATATCGCTTCCGGACATTCCTTCCAGCAGTGATTCAAATGCTACGCGCTCAGCCAACCCCGTCCTTTTCGGGACCGTCGCCTTTAGGCAATTGGGGAGAAAGGCAAGCCAATCCTTCTTGGCATCGGTTTCGGGCGGACAAGGATCGCTCCCGTGGGAGTCTGAATTCGAGGTCTTGCCTCCTTTCTTGCGGATTGCAAGCTCAGTCTGCTGGTTGTGATTGATTGAGCCCGACCTGCGAGAATGCGATCCGCCTACAGCAGGTCGCCATCCTCTTTGAGGAACTCCATTAGGTTAAGGTGCCTCACACCGTCGCGCTGGTTGCGTAGCGGATCGAGCGTGAGCAGGTAGCGTGGCCATGCGTCCCTCACCTTGTCGAACGGGGCGTACTCGCGCTGCTCCACCTCGGGGTCGGCGACGGTCATGGACACTTGGACGTAGGCGTATTCGTCACCCTTGCGTACGATGAAGTCGCATTCCAGCTTGCCGATGCGCCCGACGCTCACCTTGTACCCCTTCGAGAGGAGGTGCGTGTATAGCGCGTTCTCAAGCGCGGGGCCGTAGTTGACGCGCGCGTCGGCGTTGCGCGCGCGGTAGATCGCCGGGTCGGCGAGGTAGTACTTCTCCTCGCCGCGGAGCGGCCTCTTCGACTTCATGTCGAAGCGTGGGCACTTGTATAGAAGCTTCGCGTTGGCGAGTAGCTCGAGATAGCCGGAAAGGGTCTGCTTCTTCACGGCGATGCGCTCCACGTTGCTGAGGTAGTCGACGATGTTGGTCAGGTTGGTGGTGGCTCCGAAGTTGTTGATGGCGTAGGCCATGGATCGCTCGAAGGCGATGCGGTTGCGGATCTTCTTCCTTCTGCGTATGTCCCATCCTCTGTTAACGGGCACTTTTTGCGATTATAGCAACATTGTGCCCCTTAAATGGCTGTTTTCATGGAGTTAGGCTATATGTCTCGCAAGTGTCGCATCCATTCCGGCACCGCCTTCGCGAGCCGTTTGGCGAAGCTGAGCCTGTTCCCCTTCGGCGCCGAGATCAGGTAGCGAGCTCTTCGGTACATGAAGCGGCTTTCGCGCACCGTCTGCATTGCCCCCAAGCACCATATGCCCGGCAGTAATAGAATATTTCTCAATGCAGGCATTGTACATACCGCATCAGCTGGCTTAGTCTTGTTACTAAGGAAAGCTATCCCCATGATGGCGAAAGAGGGGAAGCAAGGTGCCGCTTCAAGATGTCGGCATCACTTGCATGGATCGCTCGCCTGGCACGATGCAGATGGCAGGGCATCCTCGGGGTGGCGGTTCTGGAGCTGCTTCTCCTGCGATGTCGGAGCATCTGAGAGGGTCTGGGGGAGCTTGCAAATGGGCAGAACTACGAGTTGGTAGAGGTGTGGGCAGATGGAATATCGCAAGCTCCCTCATGGTGCGGAGGAGATCAGCGTCATCGGCCTCGGCATGGGCGGCATCCACAATGCAAGCGAGGGCGAAATCGTCAAGACGCTGCATGCTGCCGTGGACGCGGGCGTAAACTTCTTGGACTTCGTGCCGAGCAAGGCATGCGCCTTCGGCGGCTATGCGAAGGCGTTGCGCGGCAGGCGAGACAAGGTCATGCTGCAAGTCCACATCGGCGCCGACTATTCCAGCGGAGAGTACGGCTGGACGACCAACGCGCGGAAGTCGATCAAGGAGTTCGAGGCTCGCCTTGCGTCGCTCGGCACCGACTACGCAGACTTCGCATTCATACACTGCATAGACGAAGACGCTGACTTCGACAAGGTGATGAACGGGGCGGCTTGGGACTACGCCCTGAAGTGCAAGCAGGCGGGCACGATCCGCCATCTGGGGTTCAGCACCCACAATGCGGGGATTGCCCGCAGGTTCCTCGCCACGGGAATGATGGATCTGGGCATGTTCAGCCTGAACCCGATGTACGACTACACCGACGAGTCGGCGTACGGCAAGGGCAGCGCCGACGATCGCGCCGCCCTCTACAAGGAATTCGAGGCGCAAGGCGTGGGCATCTCCGTTATGAAGGCCTTCGCCGGAGGCCAGCTTCTGGACGCGAAGGCTTCCCCGTTCAGGCATGCCCTGACCTCGTACCAGTGCATCCAATACGCCCTCGACAGGCCGGGTGTCCTCACCGTCTTGCCTGGGATCCGAGGGCTGGCGGACTTAAACGAGCTGCTCGGGTTCTTCGACGCCAGCCCGCAGGAGAGGGACTACTCGGTGGTCGGGCGGTTCGCTCCGCCCGAGACGACGGGCGTCTGCGTCTACTGCAACCATTGCCAGCCCTGCCCGGCGGGCATATCGATCGGCCTCGCCAACAAGTACTACGACCTGTCGCATATGGGCGACGAGATGGCGAAGAGCCACTACCTCAACCTGGAGCACCACGCCTCCGACTGCACCGAGTGCGGACACTGCAACAAGCGGTGCCCGTTCAACGTCGACCAGATGTCCCGAATGCGAGAGATGGGCGGGTACTTCGGCATCTAGCCTTGCCTCTGCGTCCGCGTCTGGCGCATGGAGATTTCGCCGCTGACCTGTCGGGTTGCGGATTCGCGCGGCGATCATGCCCTCGGGGCGTTATGCTCAACGTGTTCGCATGTGCTGTGAGGAAGGGGACGCTATGGGATGCGCCATGGAGTGCAAGGCTGTCGAGGACTGCCGGGTGGCGGTCATGCTGGGCGAGGGGTTCGAGACGATCGAGGCTCTGACTTCGGTTGACGTGCTGCGACGCGCGGGCGTGGAAGTAGTTGTGGCATCGGTCATGCCGACGCGCGAGGTGACCTCGGCGCAGGGGGTGCCTGTCACGGCCGACGCGGCGGTGGCTGACGGCGACGTTGACCTGGGCGGCTTCGACGCGATCATCCTGCCGGGCGGCATGGGGGGCTACGAGAACCTCTCCGCCTGCGAGCCCTTGCGCGCGGCGCTCTCGTCCCAGCTTGAGGAAGGACGCCTGGTCGCGGCCATCTGCGCCGCCCCCATGCTCCTGGCGCACCTGGGCCTGCTCGACGGCCGCCGCGCCACGTGCTATCCGAGCTGCGAGGACGTGTTCCCCGCGGGCGCGTACCAGCCTGATGACGTGGTGCGCGACGGGAACCTCATCACGGGAAGCGGGCCGGCGAAGTCGCTGCCGTTCGCGCTTGCGGTGCTTGAGGCCCTGGCGGGGAAGGACGTGGCCGCGCAGGTGGCGTCCGGCATGCTCGCCTGCTAGAAGCTGCGGGCTGGGCGGCATGGCGGTGGCGCGTTGCGGCGGCTGACGCGCTGCGGCGTGTTGTGGCGGCAGCGGTTGATGCGCTGTGGGCTGGGCGATGGCGCCTGGTCGTGACGTCGTGGCGACGGCCTCGTAACGCCGGGCATCGCGGCGATGGCCGCCTTCGCGTGAACGCGATGGTGCAACGTCGCGCTTCGCGAGGGATTCAGCAGGTATCATGGGATGAGCTGAAAGACGACGCGCCCTTGCGGGCGCGCTTCGGGAAGGGGGCGTGCTATGGCGAAGACGGGCGCGGGCAAGGTTGCCGGCCTGGCGGGGCGCGCGAAGGGCGCGGCGCTCGTGGCGGCGGGCGTCGGCGTGACGGCGGCGAACGCGCTGGCGGTGCGCAAGCTGCTCCAGCTCGACCCGCACGTGCGGCGCACGGACGCGGGGCTGGCGCGGGTGTACACCGTGTGCGGCGAGGACGGCGAGCGCGTGCGCGTGCTCAACGTGGGCGGCGCGTATCAGTCTGCCACCTACCTGGGGGAGCGCTGGCATGAGCCGGTGTTCGAGTACTACCGCGCCTTTGACCGCATGTTCGAGGCGGAGGGCGCGGGCGCGGGCTCGGGTGCGGACGCCGGCGTGGCCGCCGACGCCGCCCAGCCCGCTGGCGCCACCTGTTCTGCCGACGCCGCCCAGCCCGCCGACGCCTCCCAGCCTGCTGGCGTCGCTCGCCCCGTCGGCGTCCCCTTCGCCATCCGCGACGTGCTCATGATCGGGGGCGGCGGGTGCGCGTGGCCCAAGCACGCGCTCATGACGCGGCCCGGCCTGCGCGTCGACGTGGTGGAGTCGGACCCCGCCGTCGCCGAGATCGCGCGCCGCTTCTTCTTCGTCGACAAGCTCGAGCGCGAGCTGAGCTCGCGCGAGGGTTCGGCGCAGCGCTTCAACCTCATCGTCGACGACGGCCTGGGATACCTCGCCGGCTGCGAGAAGCGCTACGACGCCATCTGCAACGACGCGTTCGCGGGCGCTGCCGCAGCCGCCGACCTGGCGGGCGCTGCCGGCGTGCGCGCGGTGAAGGATCGCCTGAACCCGGGCGGCCTCTACCTGGCGAACGTGGTGAGCGGGCCCGAGTGGCGGGAGTTCCGCCACCTCATCCGCCTGATCAACGAGCTGGACCGCCTCTTCGCGCACGTGACGGTGATCTTCGCGTCCGACGAGCGGTTCAGCGACAAGGACAACTACCTGGTGATCGCCTCTGACGCGGAGTACGCGTTTTCCGACGTGATCCCGACGCCTGAGAGGAAAGATGCCGCATGCTAGTGCTCGTGGTGAACGCGGGGAGCTCCTCGCTCAAGTCGCAGCTCATCGAGACCGAGGGCAAGGACGCGCGCATGAAGTGCCTGGCCGAGAAGGTGGGCACGGAGCGCGCGTTCATGAACGTGTCGTTCGCGCCCGACTTCCAGAAGGTCACGTACAACGTGGCGGGGCTCACGGTGGAGCAGTGCCTGCGCAAGCTGCTCGACATCATGGTGGACGACCCGGAGAGCCCCATCAGCGGCCTCGAGCAGATCGACGCCATCGGAAACCGCATCGTGGCGGGCGGCGAGTTCTTCACCCGGGCCGCGCTCATCGACGACGAGGCGCGCGCCAACCTGGCCAAGTGCGAGGAGCTCGCGCCCCTGCACAACCCGCCGGCCGACGCGTGCATCGACATGACGCGGAGCCTTTTGCCGAGCACGCCGCAGGTGGCCGTCTTCGACACGGCGTTCCATCAGACCATGCCGCCGAAGGCGTACATGTACCCGCTGCCCATGCGCTACTACGACGAGTACTCCATCCGCCGCTACGGCGCGCACGGCACGAGCCACCGCTACGCGGCGCAGCAGGCGGCGAACCTGCTCGGGCGACCCCTGCGCGACCTGGGCCTCATCACGTGCCATCTGGGCAACGGCGGCTCCATCACGGCGGTCAACCACGGGAAGTCCATCGACACCACCATGGGCTTCACGCCGCTCGAGGGCCTCATGATGGGCACGCGCTCGGGCTCGATCGACCCGGCCATCATCACCTACATCATGCGCCGCGAGGGCATCACGTTCGACGAGATGGACGAGATCCTGAATCGCAAGAGCGGCATCCTGGGGATCGCGGGCTCGAGCGGCGACATGCGCGACGTGCTCGACGCGGCCGCGCGCGGCGACGAGCACGCGGAGCTCGCCATCGACATGTACGTGTACCGTGTTCAGAAGTCCATCGGCAGCTACTACGCCGCCATGACGCGCACCGACGCCGTGGTGATGACGGCGGGCATCGGCGAGAACTCGGCTGACCTGCGCGAGCGCATCTTCCGCGGGCTGGCGCACATGGGCATGATCCTGGACAAGGAGCGCAACAACGTGGAGGGCGCCATCGGCATGAACCGCGTGATCTCCATCGACGACAGCCCCATCAAGATCTGCGTGGTGACCACCGACGAGGAGATGCGCATCGCCCGCGAGACCGACAACCTGGTGAGCCAGCTGAGGTAGGGCGCGCAAGCGGGACGCGCGCGAGGCGCGCATCGGTGGGCGTCGGCGTCACGGGCGCGCGCGAGGCGCGCACGGAGACGGGGTGCCAGCGCCACGGGCCCGCGCACGGGCGTCAGCGCCGCGCGAAACTAGCCGCCGGGGTCGTTTTGGCCATGGCGGCTGGTCGCGCGCGGCTTCTATAGTTAAGCCATGATCTGCGGCGAGGGAAAGGGGGATTCTTTCGGTCTGCACCGACGGCGACCGCGGTCGGTATCCTATCAAAAGGAGAGAGTCATGGCTGAGAACGAGAACGTGGAAGTCCCTGGATGCGCGGATGAGAACGCGGAGGTCCTGAGGGCCGGCTGCTTCTTCTGCCACGTGCGCTGCGGCGTGCTGGTCACGAAGAAGGACGGGCGCATCGTCGACATCGAGGGCGATCCCGACTGCCCGCACAACAAGGGGTACGTGTGCTCGCGCCTGGAGAAGGGCCGCTTCCTCGACGGCTTCGTGTACAACGAGAACCGCCTGCGCCGCCCGCTCAAGCGCGTCGGCGAGCGCGGCGGCGGCCAGTGGGAGGAGATCACGTGGGACCAGGCGTTCGACGAGATCGCCGCGAAGCTCGCCGCCCTGCGTGACGAGTACGGCCCCGAGATGCTGGCCTTCACCGAGGGCACGGCGCGCACGTGGAGCTGGCTGCACTACAAGTTCACCAACCTGTTCGGCAGCCCGAACACCGGCGGCAACGGCACCATCTGCTACAGCTCGGACATGTGGCTCGAGCCCTGCACCTACGGCGGCTTCTGCTCGGACAAGTCCGACTGGGTGAACGCCGACCTGGTGGTCCTGTGGGGCCGCAACACCATAGCCTCCGAGCCGCTCCTGTGGCACTGGGTTGACACGAACCGCAAGGAGCGCGGCGCGAAGCTGCTGGTCATCGACCCGCGCTGCTCGGAGGTGGCCCAGCAGGCCGACCTGTGGCTGCAGATCCGCCCCGGCACCGACGCGGCGCTGGCGCTCGGCTTCATCAACGTCATCATCGCCGAGGACCTCTACGACCACGAGTTCGTGGACGAGTGGTGCATCGGCTTCGACGAGCTCGCCGCGCGCGCGGCCGAGTACCCGCCCGAGAAGGTCGCCGAGATCACGTGGATTCCCGCTGACAAGATCATCCAGGCCGCGCGCATGTACGCCACCATCAAGCCGGCGTGCCTGCCGTGGGGCCAGAAGGGCGGCGACGCGAGCGGCATCAACGCCTCGAGCG
The DNA here is from genome assembly GCF_013185065.1 of Adlercreutzia sp. ZJ473. Taxonomy (GTDB): domain Bacteria; phylum Actinomycetota; class Coriobacteriia; order Coriobacteriales; family Eggerthellaceae; genus CAAEEV01. The sequence goes on from NZ_JAAVTO010000002.1 coordinate 105,854, forward strand.
CCATCCAGGCCAAGGCCATCCTGCGCGCCATCACGGGCAACCTCGACAAGAAGGGCGGCGATCAGCTGGCCCCGCCGTCGCGCTTCCCACCGGCGTTCTACGAGCACTACGCGCTCTCCCAGGAGCAGCGCGACAAGATGATCGGGAACGACCGCTTCCCGGGCCTCACGTTCAAGGGCTGGGACGTCATCTCGCAGGCGTACCCGTCGTTCTACCCGTACTCCAACGCGCCGCTTCTGTTCCGCGCCATGCGCGACGGCGACCCGTATCCGGTGCGCGCGCTCATCGTGCAGGCTGACAACCCGGTCATGGCGTTCTCCAACACGAAGCTCGTGGTCGAGGCGCTCATGAACCTCGACCTCCTGGTGGTGCACGACTACTTCATGACGCCCACCGGCGCCTTGGCTGACTACGTGCTGCCGGCGGCCACGTGGCTCGAGCGCCCCGACAACTGCTACGCGGTCATGAACCACCGCCCCATGTACTTCGGCGCGCAGGCGCGCGTGATCGACCGCTTCGAGGGCGGCGCCGACGTTGACTTCCGCGACGACTACGAGTTCTTCTACGGCCTGGCCATCCGCCTGGGGCAAGAGGACAAGTGGTGGGGCCCGAAGGCCGAGGACATGCTCGACTTCCAGCTGGCGCCCATGGGGCTCACGCATGAGAAGTTCTACAACGACGTGAAGTACATGGCCGGCCAGAAGAAGTTCGAGAAGTACAAGGAGCCCGGGTTCAAGTTCCTCACGCCGTCGGGCAAGGTGGAGCTCAAGTCGTCGGTGGTGGAGAAGCTCGCCGCGGAGACGGGCCTGCCGTTCGACCCGCTGCCGCACTTCGAGTACCCGGCGGCCAGCGTGGAGAAGCACCCCGAGTGGGCGGACGAGTACCCGCTCGTCATGATCACGGGCGCGCGCTTCATGCCGTTCTACCACTCCGAGCACCGCCAGCCGGGGCCGTACCGCGACCTGCACCCCGACCCCATCTTCGACATCCACCCGTCGACGGCGGTTGACCTGGACATCCGCGACGGCGACTGGTGCTGGATCGAGACGCACATGGGCCGCATCAAGCAGCGCGCGCGCAAGACCTCCAGCGTGGACCCGCGCGTCATCAGCGTGCAGCATGACTGGTGGTTCCCCGAGAAGGAGGAGGCGTACCCGTCGCTGTTCGGCGCCTTCGAGTCGAACGCCAACGTGCTCCTGGACGACGACCCCAACTCGCTCGACCAGCTCATCGGCGCGTGGCAGCAGACGGGCGTCGCCGTGAAGGTGTACCGCTGCGAGGACTAGGATCGCTTGCGCTTCGGTTGACGAGCGAGAACGAGGCGAGCGCGTCCGCGTCCGCATCCGGGCTTTCGGGTGCTCCGGGCGCGCTCGCAGAGCCGATTCGAGGAAAGGAAGGCCGCCATGGCTGCCGAACTGGACAAGCTGTTTGGGATCACTCCCGAGGGCGTCGAGAAGCTGAACGAGCAGGGCATTGCCACCATCGAGGAGTTCTACGAGGTTGCCAAGCACGTCGACTCGCGCGGGGAGCTGGCGGAGAGGACGGGCCTCGACCCGTTCAAGCTCGAGGAGTGGTCCTCGACGGCGGGGAACTTCATTCTGATGATGAACTGCGAGTGGTAGGAGCTTCTCATGTGTTTCAGACCTCCTGAGGCCGCGGCGGGCGAGAGCGTGTGCCCCGGCTGCTATGTTGTCGTCATGCCCAACCCCGACGGCACGTGCCCCGAGTGCGGGGCCGTCATGCGCGCGCCGGCAGGCGTCGCGAGCCCGAGCGCGCCGGCGGCTCCGGGCGCGCCAAGTGCCCCGGCTGCGCCAGGTGTGCCGGGAGCCCCGAGTGCGCCGGGTGCCCC
>NZ_JAAVTO010000031.1 GCF_013185065.1 Adlercreutzia sp. ZJ473
TCCTAGGTCTTTCCAAGTTGTTAGTCGGAAAACTCCTGGAGGATTCTACCTATGGCATGGAAAGTTCCAAGAGGATTCCGATTGGCCTCTTGGAGCTTTATGATCACGCAGTTGTTTTGACGCTCACGTCATTTGGTGACGAGATAAATGACGAGATATTTACTCCGCTTTCTTAAGCGGCAGAAAGATGCTGTCTCCTCGCTTGTCTACTGCTGCGCGCCGATCACGGTGTTGGCGCTGTCCCCCGTGGTCTTCAAGGAAAGGCTCACGGGTCGCATCCTCCTCTCCTTCGCCGTCGTGCTCGCGGGGGCGCTGGCGCTGAACTGGGGGTCCGTCGAGGGGGCGCGTTGCTGGGGACGGTCCTGCGGAAGAAGCCGGGGGTGCCGACTTAGCCGACGCCCGGGGCCGATGATTTCATGCCGGGCGAATCAACGAGATCCCCCGTTCCCTTTGTGCCAACGACATGGACGTTCCCGGCATGTCGGAGGAGCTTGACCGCGCATCTGGCAAGTTGGCCGCCAGGCAGCTCGGTATCCCTCATGCACATGCGAAGGAAGGGCGGTTTCGGCTCTAGGCAGCAAACGAAGCTGGTCTACGATCTCGATAGGATCTTGGAGCATTCCTGGGTATATTCCTTGGGCTCTTCATGAGCGCCCACGTGCTTCTCCATGTATACAAGGTCGTAATAGCGTCCGAACTTACGCCCGCATTTGCTGAAGCGACCTACCGGCACATAGCCCAGTTTCTCATGGAAATGACAGCTTGCATGCGTGAGATACCCATCTTCCTCGTCGCGATACGCAACGCACGCATAGAGGTTGACAATGCCCTGCTCAGCCAAGAGCTTCTCGAGCTGCTCGTACAAAGCACGTCCAATGCCACGCCCGCGCATCGATTGTGCCAGATAGATGCTTACCTCGGCGCAATGGTCATACGCTTCGCGAACGCGAAAGCGATGAGCGTAGGCATACCCCACCGGCACGCCGTCGCATTCTGCCACGAGGTACGGATATGAAGCCTCTTGCGTCGTGCGAATGTTCTGCTCGAATTCCTCGCGTGTTGGCGGCGTGATCTCGAATGAAACCGCCGTTTCAAGCACGTAGGGCTTGTATATGTCGAGGAGCTGCTGTGCGTCGTCAATGCGCGCAGGTCGAACGGAGACGGTCATGCGGCACTCCTTTTAAACTCGTTTCGTGCATTGTAAGCTGGGCGCTCGCGAAAAGGCACGATGGGAATTCTATACCTACGCGACAGAGCGTTTTGGCAGCCGCCGCGAAGGCTTGAAAAGAGCATGCGGGAAGGCGCCGAGGGCCCGATGCCCACTTCCAAAGATCCCATTACAGGGAGCGTCCCAGTTCTTCGAGCTCATTGAGCTTGTCAGCAGGAACGTCATCCAGCCCGGCATAGGTGTACACGCCGCAGTCTTCTGCGTTGAAGTAGCCTTGGAAGTAGCCGTAGTAGATGTACTCGGAAGCATGGTAGACGTCTTCGTAAAGGGAGGCCAGTATCAGGGCAGTCTTCTTTATCTTGGCCGGAACGAACTTCGCCAAGCTTCGGTGAAGCACGGCGAGTATTGGCGCAGTAGGCGAGCCGTAGTAGACGGGGCTTGCGAAGACCATCATCTCCACCTCGTTCCAGAGCTCGTAGATCTTGTCCATGTCGTCGCGGATCGCGCATCGGCCGTCCTCGGGATGCAGCGATGCTTCGAGCTCTTCTCCTTGAGGGATGCTGTGGCACTTGAGGCAGCCCTGGCACTCCGAGATGCTCATCCTGGCGACGTTCATGATGTGGACCGTGTGGCCGGCCTCGCGTGCTCCGCGGGCAAACGCCTCGCACATTTTCGCAGTGTTTCCATCGAGGCGAGGGCTGCCTTGCAATACCAGTATGTTCATCGTCAAATGAGCCTTCTCTCCTTGGACAGCAGCCGCGAGATGGCAGGTCGTTGGCTTTCTGGGCGCAAGGCCTGCCGCCCGCTGGCCCATCCGCTGGTCCGCTGGGCTTCAACGAACTGCGATTGCCGCTGTCAGCTCCTTGACGCGCCAACGACGCAGAGGGGATGGGGATAGCGGCATGTCAGTATTATTGCACGCATTTCGCCCTGTCGGCGAAGAGACACGTGAGTTCTGCTCGCGAGAAGCTGCGCCGGGTGCCTTGGGCGTCAATTTGCCAGCCGTGTCTGGTCTCGTGGGGATTCGCTGAAATGTCAGGCGATTTCGAGGAAGGAGGAGTATAATGCTCTCTCACTGCGGGCGTGGTTCAATGGTAGAACTTGAGCTTCCCAAGCTTACAACGCGGGTTCGATTCCCGTCGCCCGCTCCATAGACTTCAGTCGAAGGCCGCCTCCGGGCGGCCTTCGTGCGTTCCCTGCTCGTTGGCTTCTATGGCCATGCGCACCTGCTCGGCAAGCTCGGCCTCGTTATCGATGCCCATGAGGCCAACGTGCTGAGACCACGTCAATTTAACAGACAGCGTCTGTTGTTTTTGATAGGTGAGGAGGTTGAGACCCTGGAGAAGGCGCAGCGAGCTGATGCTCGCCGCGCCGATGTCACTTGCAAGGCTCCTAGCAGGGAACGCCTGTGAGGCTCACCGCGAAGGGAACCCATGCGGCGAGAAGCGTAATCAGGATGAACACCGGAATGATGCCCGCCTTGAACGCATCTGAGAACGAATAGACGTTGTCGCGATACGACAACGCCAGGCCAGGGTTGATGGGCACGAGCATGTTGCCCGAGAGAATTGCGGCGAGCAGAATGGCGGGAATGGCCGGAGAATATCCCGCCGAAGTGCAGTACGCCATGAGCGGTGGAATGAGTATGGTGGCAAACGCAGGCCCCACGGGCACATATGAGTGCATGAAGTACACCGCAGCTACGATGAGCCAGAACGTCGCGAACAATCCAAGCTCCATGACCCCGCTGCTGAGGAACGCGTTCGCCAAGAAAGCAATGCCGCCCGTAGCGCCCACGACGTTGCCCAGCGAGATCACCGCTCCGATCATGATGACGATATTCCAGGGAACCTCACGCTGGAACTCATCGAACGTGAGCAGGCGAATGCCTGGTGCGCACATGAGGGCGAGCGCGATGACGGACACCGTGGTCACGTTGAGCGCGGTGACCCATGAGCCCACCACCCAAAGCACGGGAACTCCTATGAGGAAGAGAAGCGTTTTCCTTTCCTCGACGGTCAGGGCGCCCAGCGACGCGGCTTTCTTCGACAGGACGTCGAGGCTCTCCCCGTCAATAGGCTCAGGAGGAAACACGCGCACTATCACAAGCCAGATGACGGGAATCATCACGATGGCGACGGGCGCCGCGACTGCCATCCACGCCAAGAACGGAATGGTCAGGCCCGTTGCCTGCTCCACCAGCCCTAATGCCAGCACGTTGATGGAGGCGCCTGCCGGCGTCGCCATGCCTCCCATGAAGATTGCAAACGCGCTGCCCAAATAGAGGCACTTCGCCAGGTTTGACTTGCCCTTGACGTGTCCTGCGTTTACCAGGACGGTATCAGCGAAGCCCAGGAACAACACAAGCGTTGCCGAGTCGTTCATGACCGCCGAGAGCAGGCCGCCTGCCGCCATGAAAGCCAGCACAAGCCGCTTCGAGTCCTTTCCTGCGACTCGCACGAGGAAGCCCGTGAGGCGAATCGCCAGATCGGATTTCATGACAATTGCTGTCAGCGAGAATACTGCCATGGCGAATATCACCGTGGTGGTTCCAAATCCGGAAAAAGCCGTGCTAATTTGGGTGATGCCGAGCAAAGCTGCAACCACCAGGGCAAGAAGTCCCGCCACGCCCATGGGCAGCGTCTCGCAAAGCATCATGGCAACCATGGCGAACATGACCGCCAAGCCGACGATGCCCTCGTGCGAGAGTCCCTCCAAAGGAGGCATGAACCAACCGACGAGAAGTATAGCGGCAGCAAGGGGTAAGCCAAGATGCTTCTTGCTCAATCTTATGTGAATCATTTCCCCTCCTATCTGCAAAGTATGCGAAGCAAGCTACAAGGCGCAAATGCGCGCTGCGGGGCGAGTGCCGGCACACTGTGACTCAAGAGACGCAGGCCCTTTTGGGTCCAAGTCTTGGAGTCGCAGCGACAAGGCACTCGCCCCAAAGTGCAGCTACATCGAGGCCAAGCCTACATGGCGATGCCGACAAGGCCCGAGGCGAACGGAACCCATGCGCTCAAGACTGCGACGAAGATGAACGCCGGAACAATGCCGGTCTTGAGCAAATCGATCGGCTTCCAGCAGTTGTCGCGATAGGCAAGCGCCATGCCCGGGTTGAACGGCATGAGGAAGTTGCCCGACAGAATGATGGCCAGTATCATGCCCGGAACCGCAGGAGAGATGCCCGACGACACGCAGAAGGCCATCAGCGGCGGCACGAGCAGCGCGGCGAGCGCGGGGCCGATGGGAACGAACGTGTGGAACGCGTACACCACGAGCATGATGATGAAGATCGAGAAGAACCAGCCGAGCTCGGTAACTCCTGTGGAGAGGAAGATGTTGGCGAGATAGGCGACGCCGCCCGTAGCACCCACGATGCCGCCGAGGCAGAGCACGGCGCCAATCATGATGACGATGGTCCAGGGAACCTCGCGCTGGAACTCATCGAACGTGAGAAGCTTGACGCCCGGGAGGAACATGCCCGCAAGGCCCAGAACCGTGACCGTGGTGACGTTGAGCGCGGGAATCCAAGAGCCGGCAATCCACAGAACCGGCATGGCGACGAGGAAGAACAGCGTTTTCTTCTCTTCAGCGGCGAGCGGGCCCAACGCAGCGGCGCGCTGCTGAAGCTCGGTCAGATCCTCAGGCTTGATGGGCTCGGGCTTGAGAATCTTGATGATGAACAGCCACAGGATGGGAACCATGAGCGCACACGGCGGAGCGCAGGCGATCATCCAGTCCAGGAAGCCGATGGTGGCGCCCATCGACTGCTCGAGCATGCCGATGACCAGCACGTTGATTGACGAGCCAGCCGGTGTGGCGCCGCCGCCCACAAATGCGCACAAGGCGATGCCAATGTAGAGAGCCTTGGCAAGCTGCGACTTGCCGATGACGTGCCCCGCGTTGTTCAAGACAATCTGAGACAAGCCGATGACCAGCACCAGCACAGCCGAGTCGTTCATGACGGTCGAGAGGAGCCACGACACGCACATGAACGCCAACACAAGCTTCTTCGAGTCGCTCCCCGCCCAGCTCGTGAGCTTCGCTGTCAGGCGAATCGCGATATTCGACTTCATGACGATTGCCGTGAGGCCGAACACCGCTATGGCGAAGATGACGGTGGTTGTCCCAAAGCCGGAGAACACCGTGTTTATTTGGGCAATGCCCAAGAACGGCGCGACTACGAGCGCCAAGAGGCCGGCGACGCCCATGGGCAGCGAATCGCATACCCACAAGGCAACGGTGGCGAGCAGAAGGGCAAGCCCCAAGATGCCCTCGTGCGTCAGGTCGCCGTTGCCGGGAAGGAGCAAGCCGGCTACCACAATGAGCGCGGCAAGCACCAACCCCGTAATTTGTTTAACTGAACTTTGCTCTGCCATCAGATCCCCTTTCAAAGTTTGATGGTAAAACTCTCGTTGGCTTCGCCGCACCCTCCTTGCTGCGGAGCCTCGGGCCGCCTTGCGAGCCTTGGCGAGCGCCTTCGGTTCGCAAGGCGGCTGCTAAACGCCTACTCGTTTGACTCGAACACGTCGAGTGTTCCCACGTTCACGTCAGCTTCGGCCTCATCAACCTCGACAACGCGTGTCAAGTACCCGTCAGCTTCCACGTAAAGGTTGTATGACGCTGCGTCTACTTGCTCGAACCAGAAGTCGCCGAAGTCATCGGTCTCCTTGGTCAGGATCTCGCCCGTCGCCAGGTTCTCAAGCGTGACCGTTGCGCCGATGACCACCTCGTCGGCCTCGAGGTCACGCACCATGCCTGCCACGAAGCGCCGCGGAAGGTTAAGGTACACCACGCGCGGCTTGTCCTTCTCCGCGCGATCGGGCATGAGGTACGCGGCCTTCGCAAGCTCGTCAGCGAATTCGGCCTCGTCGCCAAAGCGGATGGCGTCGTGCGCGCACGCGTCGACGCAGCGCGGAACGCTCCAGCCGTCGTCGAGCAGATGCGCGCATCCGGTGCACTTCTGTGCCACGTCAAGCCCTTCGTTATAGAAAATCGCGCCGTACGGACACGCCTCTGCGAGCTCGCGGTGCCCCTTCGCCTTCGCGGGGTCTATGATGACCAGTCCGTCATCGCGGCGGTAAACCGCCTCGGGACAAACCTCCATGCAGGGCGCGTTCTCGCAATGTTGGCAGAGCTTCACAATATAGGACACCTTGACCTTGGGAACGCTTCCGCGCACCTTCTCGTCAACGCCAATCCAAAAATGCCCCGTGTCAGGCTGCGGAAGGGCGATGGGCGACCAGTCATTGTCGCAATGCTCGTCCTTGCAGGCAATTTGGCAATTGTAGCAGCCGTTGCATCTCATCGGGTCAATTACGAACATCTTGCTCATGGCTAGCCCCTTTCCACGATGAACTCGTCCACCACAACGCCCGACGCCGGATCGTATGTGCGCTCGAACGCCTCGGGATACTGCTTGGCGAGCTCGAATACGTCGACCTTCTCGACGTTTACGAGGAATCCGCTCGTGACCTCGCCATGCGCGTTTTTCGAAGTGGTAGCCGAAGGAGCGATGAGGTTGTTCGCCCCGCCTCGGTCAAGACCGCCTACGCCTGTGACTATCGAGTCGACGCGTGCGCCGTGGTCCTGGTAGACGACTCCTGGCATGATGCGTTCGGTTACGAGGATGCCGCCAAGGACGCCGCCTCGCTCGTTGTAGATCTTCGCCACGTCTCCCGTCTTCAGTCCGAGCTTGCCCGCATCAAGCGGGTTTATCCACAGAGGCTCGTATGCGTAGCCATCGGGGCCGGTCACCTTGCATGTGGGAATCTCGCGCAGCCAGGTGACGTCATCCAAGTTGGCATGAACGCGCCAGCGCGGGTGGTTTGACACGATGAGGAACGGATAGTCCACAGCGCGCTTCGAGCCGATGCGCTCCTCGTGTCCGTCGCCCTCCTCGATCCACTTCGGAATGGGACCGCGAATCTCGTCATCGGGAAACACGTCGGCGAGTGCCGTCGAATAGTACTCGAGCTTGCCTGATGGCGTAGTGAGCGGGTATCGCTCGGGCTCTTCGTAGAACTGTATCATGCCAGCAGGCAGGTCCTCCCAACCTTGCATCGTGGGGAACGGGTAGTACTGGCGCTCCTTGAACTCTTCGAACGTGATCGCCGAAGCGGCGCCCGTGTTCTCGAATCCCGCCTGGATGAAGTCAGCGACCGTCTTGCCTCCGTCCATCATCCTGCTGTGCAGGTCCTCGTAAATGCCGCCGAACTGCTCGAGCTTCTTGGCGACTTCCTCAACTGCCTCGAGGTCGGACTTCGACTCGCCTAAGGGCTCGATGGCGCGCTGCTCGTAGTAGATGACGTTCCACATGCCGTTGTCCGAGTCGGTGCCGATGTCCTCTTCCTCGAGCTTGGTGTTGATGGGCAAGAGGATGTCGGCGAACAGGCAGTCGTTCTCCATCCAAGGATGCTGTATGAGCAGGAACTCGATGGACTCGTGACGAAGCGCGTCCTGCATCTCGTTGCCGCCGTTCCAGCATGTCTCCCAGCAGGGTGCATCCGACCAGATCATGTGAATGCGCTCCTTGCCCTCAAGCGGGAATGTGAGCGGTCCGACGAACTGGTCCTCGCGCGGCAGACCGGCTGCAATGTGTCCGTACCATTGAACTGGCGGGTTTGTGATGGCCTGCGGAATCATGGTCTTGGGGATGATGGAGGGACGCACGGAGTATTGGCGTCCCCTGAACGCCGTGCTGCAGCTCGGTATCTCCACCGAGGGCGGCAGCGGCGTCACGCTCTTCATCCCGAAAAGGGACCACTCGATGAACTTGAACTGGTTGGCGCCTGGCTTGCCCAGCCCCTGCATGCCCAGGAGCGCTGCCTCGAGGCGTGCGGGCTCATGTGCGAAGCATGAGCGGATGAACGAGCCGCCGTTGCAGTGCGCGATGGATACCGCGTGCTTCGCCCAGTAGCGGGCAAGCGCCTTGATGGTGCAGCTGGGAACGCCGCACTTCTGCTCGGCCCATTTCGGCGTTTTCGGGATGCCGTCTTCGCCGCCCATTACGTAGTAGGCGAAGTTGTCAAAGCCGATAGCGTGGGAGTCAAGGTAGTCCCAGTCGTAGGTTCCCTCGGAAAGCCAGGTGTAGGCGATGGCAAGCTGCAGCGCCGCATCGGTGTTGGGCAGCACGGGGATCCACTTGTCGGCGTGCACGGCGTTGGCATAGTTCACGTCGGGGGAAATGTGAATCTGCTTGACGCCGATCTCGGAGAACCAGAAGCACAGCCGGCTCGCCATCATGCCGCCCCAGCCCCACGGCGTCGTCTCGGGGTCAGCGCCCCAGAACAGCACGGCATCGCCGTTCTCGGAGATGTCCTTGATGATGTTGTTCTGGAGGTTCTGCTGGCCTAATGGATCCATGCCCCAGATGTGCTTGGCACCCCAATACCAGCCCTCCCAGCTGTCAGGCTGGCGCGCCTGCAAGGTGTAGTCTCCCACCAATCCCAGCATGCGCGTTTGGCAGCCGTGCGTACCGTGGACGAACTTCGTCTCGCCATGCCCGTCGCCTTGCACGAGGATCGAGAGCGGTCCGTATGCGTCATGGACGCGCTTGATTTCCTCTGCGATTATCTGCGTGGCTTCGTCCCAGCTTATGCGTACGTACTTGCTTTTGCCGCGATTCTGCGGGTTGCGCTCGCCCTGCGGGTCCCAGTCAACGCGCTTCAAGGGGTAGAGGATCCTGTTCTTTGAGTACACGCGCTTCTTGTAGCTATACGACAGAGGGCCTGACACAACCTTGCTGCCTGGCTCAAACGTGTGTCCTCGTGCCTCTATCTTCCATGTGTTGAAATGCTCGCTGTCGTATCCTTCGTCAACATGGAAGGGGCGCAGCCGCAGGATCTTCGACTCGTCCTCGGCGACGTCGACGCTGCATACGTTCGCGCCGATAGCTGAGGCGCAAAAGCCCATGCCCTTTATGATGGGCCTTCCCTTAGCTTTTCCCATCGCAACTCCTCTCTTCTTTGCTCGCCCGCGTTGCGGGTTTGACCGTGGCCTGCATGTCGTCTGTCCTTGCGTGCTCAAGCGCGCGTCTGCCGATGTGCTCTTGCGCGAACGCCAGGCGAAAGACGGCACGTTTTCGCCTCACCACTTCATGAAGTTGAACTGGTCGAGGTCAGGCATTGCGTCTTTCTCCTTGATGTTCGTCTCGCTTGGAGCCTCGGGCTTGCTTGGCGGTGCAGGTCTCGACGGCTTCTTCGGGCGAACGGGTTTCAAGCTCTGCGGCTTCGCTGCCTTCTCGGCCTTTTCCTCGTTGTCCACAGCTTCCCCTTTCTGCATTCTCCTTTAGGCTTTGGGCGGCTTCGGAGCACCTGGGGCGCGAGGCGGACCAGGAACCTTCGGAGCTCCTGGAGCCCGAGGCGCTCCGGAAACCTTCGGAATTGCGGGGATGCTCGACGCGCCCATTGCTGCTTTTGGAACTCTCAGCAGTGGCTTCCCGCACGAAGCGCATAGGTCACTTCCGGGCGGGTTTGACGACCCGCACGAAGCGCATACCGCCTCGCCCCCCTCGTCAACGCTTGGTGGTCTGAAACACATAGCTACCTCCACTCGTATCGACTGCGTCGCCTATTCGTATGCAAGCGACTTCGAGAGGAGACTATGGCAAAAACGATGGAGAAAAGAATCGTGCTCGCGGAATCGACCACGCGTGCCACGATAATCCAGATAATATGATTACCCAGGTGACATACTGCTTTTTTCAGGATTGGAAAACATTCGGGCGCGCTGCTGGGCGCCCTGGGAACCCCTTTTTCGGGAGCCAGCGAAACGCGATATGATTCCCTCTGGATGATATGCTGCAAGGAGAGCTCCCGTATAATGAAGGCTGGCGCGCCCAAGATGCATTTGCCCATGCCGAAAGTCCAACGGTACGATGGTTGTGCCAAATCGCACTCGGATGCACCCAAGTGCATCTGGGCGGCGCGTATCTGAGTGCATCGCAATGACAGCGGCTGCGAAGAGGAGGCTGGCATGAGGCTGGCTGAAAGCTCCGAAGCGAACACGAGTCCTACTGCGAGGCCTGCTGCGTCGGGACGCCCTTCCCCGAACGGAGCCCTTGCTGAGATAGGCGCCGTCGACCTTATCGCGATGATAGGGTTTTCCTGCTATATCTTCTGGGAATTGCTCGGGGTGTTCGACTCTCTTCCCTTTATCTCCCCATACTTCACCTTTGAGGAGCTGCTTGCTCTGAAGCTCGGCTCCTTCTTCGTTATGACGGCTGGTTTTTTCGTGCTTGCGTTCAAGGGGGCCCCGGTCGTGCGCAACAAGGAGCGGATGCTCGTTGTCTCATCGGCGGTGCTCGCTGTCACTGCGTTGAGCCTCTCGCTTATCGTTGTCGTCGCGGAGGCGTCTTCGTTTGTTCTCGGCATCGTGATCTGGTGCTTGTACGGTCTGAGCCTTACGCTGCTCATGGTGGCGTGGGCAGTGTATTTCGAAGCAAGCTATGCGCCCCAAACGCCTAAGGTCATCGCCATGGGGTACGCCTTGGGCTTCTTCTCCTTCTTGCTATGCTCTTTGTCGGCGTCCGCCGGTTCGACGAGCTTCTTCTTGTTCATGGGATTTGCCTCCTCCTCCTCGACCATAGGGCTCCTTGCGTTTCTAATGCGGGACCGTAGGGCGAGGTGTGGCTGCGAGGACATGGCACAAGCGGAAGCGGAAGCGCCCGAGGGCTCGCCACTGCCATGGCTCTCGCCCTTGAGGGTGGCGCAGACTTCCTCGTTTGGCGTGTGCTACGGGTTCGCTATCACGCTTTTGCAGTTCGGCGGACAGCACTTGACGGCATTTGGCGTGCTCGGAGGGCTTGTCGGGTCGGTCGTATTGCTGGCGGCGCTGCGAAGCCGAGGGATTGCCGTCACGTCCGACATCTGTCGCATCACCTTCGTTCCCGTTGCCGTCGCGATGCTCTTCTTGCCTATCGGTGGCGAGCTCACGCGCGTCATATGCGGGATGGTCATCGTTTCCGCCTCCATCATCACAGCGATTTCTTCGTGGATGCACGCCGCGCGAGATGCGGCGCGTAGCGGATGCGATCCCGTGGGCCTGTTTTCGCTCACGAAAGCCCCTGGATGGGGCGGTTTTCTTGCGGGAGTGTTCGCCGCAGGACTCGTCATTGTCGTGGGGCCCCAGCTCACTACCGCTGTGGTGGCCGTTCTCGTCGCCCTCGTCTGCGCGTCGTTTGCTCTGTCCGTGTTCCAGGAGCCAAATCGGGTATCAGACGGTGTTGAGGAAAAGCCACAGCCTGAGACGCCGACGGCCTTCCTTGCTTCCGCGCAGGTTGTCTCTATCTGCCTTGACGACATCGCTGCTCTCTACGGGCTCTCAGCTCGCGAAGTCGATGTGCTTGCTCTCCTCGCAAAGGGGCGCAACGCCGAGTTCATAGCCGACAAGCTCAGCATAGCCCGTCCCACCGCGAAGACGCACATCCAGCATATTTACCAGAAGACTGCGGTTAACTCCCAGCAAGAGCTCATCAGCCTCATCGATAGCGAGCTGGAGAAGGCGGGAGCGGGCGCGAGCGTCGGCGCGAAAGCTTCAGGGGCTGCCTGCTAGCATCGGGCAGAAAGTGCGGGGGTCGGGGGTGTTTTGCCTGCGAAATGGGGTAGAATCAAATAAACTGCGAACGAATCTCTCGCAGCTGCGCATCATCTTGCCCTACCCCTTGCTTCACCTTTTGCTCTGCCGCTGGCTCTACCCCCGTTCTGCCCGTGCTTGCAGTAAATTACGCGCAAGGAGTCCTGATGAAAATGCAGCCCCTCCCTCTCGCCAATCGTCTCACCCGCGCCACCCTCGCCTTTCTGCTCGCCTTCGCCCTCGTGCCGCTGATGCCGGGCGCCGCCCTCGCCGACCCTGCGGATGACGGCCCGGCTGACAACAGAACGGCTGACAACAGCGCGGCGATTGACCGCTTCACGAGCATATTCAACGAAACCCATGCTGAGATGCGCCAGAGGTTCAACGAGACGGGCAACGTAGACGACCTCCTCACCAACCGCGCGAACGACAGAGTCGATGCGACGAACGGCATCGCGCCGATGTCGCGGACCTCGGCTCCCGAGAAGTACGATCTGCGCGAGGCGGGCCTGGTGACCCCGGTCAAACTGCAGAACCCCTGGGGCACCTGCTGGAGCTTCAGCGCGATCGCCGCGTCGGAGACGAGCATCTTGAGCGAGCTGGGCGGGTCGGCCCCCCAAGGGCTTGATGACTTGTCGGAGCTCCATCTCGCATGGTTCGCCTACACCCCGCTTTCCCAGGAAGCCATCGACGCCTCAGGTTCCGCCAACTACCAAAGCCAGGTGGGGGAGGGCTACTACACGGTAGATGCCGGCGGAAAACACAGCCTTGAACCGGATGTCATCCTCAACCAGGGCGGCTCGCCTCCCACCATCACCTCGGTGCTGTCATCAGGCGTCGGACCCGTCCTTGAAAGCGATGCGCCTTACCGCAACAAGGACGGCAGCACCGTCGATGACTCGAGCGGCGCTCCCGTTTACTACAGCGCCGATGGCGGCTGGTCGGTTGACGAGAGCCTGCGCTTTCGGTCTGCCCTCCAGCTCAAGGACGTCAACCTGCTGCCGTCACCTGCCGGCGTCGATGATGACGGCAACTACAGGTATGACGAAGACGCCGTCGATGCCATCAAGAGCGAATTGCTTCAGGGCCGTGCGGTGAGCATCAACTTCTGCGCTGACCAGTATCGGCCGGGCGTGCCGGTTGTCGAGCAGAGGTACATCAACCCCGATACGTGGGCGCACTACACCTACGAGAAGGCCCCGGCGAATCATGCCGTCACCATCGTCGGATGGGATGACGACTACGCGGTGAGCAACTTCCTGACATCGGCGCAGGTGCCAGGTGTCACGCAGCCGCCTGGTCCCGGCGCTTGGATCGTCAAGAACAGCTGGGGATCGGAAGCGGAAGAGTTCCCCAACAAGTTCGACTGGGGCGAGAAAGGCTGCTTCTACCTGTCCTATCACGATCAGAGCATCACCAACGTCGAGACGCTTGACTACGACATGACCAACCATGACGCGACCGTCCGGGGTCACCAGGGGGATTACCGCATCATCGACCAATACGACTTCATGCCTTCGCCTAGCCCGATGACGCTGGAGTACCCTATCCCGGCGAGCATGGCGAACGTCTTCACGGCAGACGAGCGCCAGGCCGTCACCGCGGTGTCGTTCGAGACCTCCGTCCCTAACGTAAAGGTGACGTGCGAGGTGTACCTTTTGGGCGAGGATTGGACGTCGCCCAAGGACGGCAAGCTCGCAGCCACCGTGCCGTCGGAGACGTATGAGTATGGCGGCTACCACCTCGTCGATCTTCCGAACAGCGTGATCGTGGAGAAAGGGCAGAAGTATGCGGTTGTGGTAACGGAGGAGATCGTCGATCCAGGCGAATCGAAGCCTCCCTATCGCGTTTTGTTTGACTTCGGCATCAACAAGCGCGGCTGGGATGAGATGGCTCAGGGACAGTTCGACCCCCCTACGAAGTATGCGCGCGGCATCGTCAACCGCGAAGAGAGCTTTTTGGTTGTAGCCGAGGAAGAAGGCGAACTGGCATTGGACCTGGTTGACCTCATGGAAGGCAGCCCCGACACGATGGATTTCGACAACTTCCCGGTCAAGGCATACGCAAATCCGGAACCCGCTCCAGAACCGGGGCCGGAGCCTGGGCCAACGCCCGGGCCGTCGCCTGAGCCTGAGCCCGGGCCGGCGCCTGAGCCTGGGCCTGGGCCGGCGCCAGAGCCTGCCCCTGCTCCCACGCCCGCGCCTGCGCCCGCTCCGGCGGGGGCTACGACGGGGGCGCCGCTGGCTGACACGGGCGATGAGCTGGGGCTGCCCGTGATGATCACGGCGGGCGTGGCCGTGCTCGCCGCAGGCGTCTGCGTGGTCGCTGCCGTGTGCATGCGCCGTCGCCGCAGATAGCGCAGATAGCGCAGAAGGCAGGGTCTTCGACTTTTCTGCCGATGAAGCGAAGGAGAGATCGGCAGTAAGCATCGGCAGTAAAGCGGAACAGACCGCGCTTCTTAGTCGCAGGGGCTTGATCAGGGGCTTCCCTGCCCGGTTGGCCGCGCTAGATCTTGTTCATCTCAGCGGACACGCTGTTGTACCAGTGCTGCCAGTTGGGCGGGCAGTACTTTTTGGCGGCGGCCTCGGAGAGCGTGTAGCCGTAGCCGCGCGCCAAGCCGCGGACGTGGGAGTCGATGGCCTCCTCCCAGCTGCCCCAGCTTGCCGAGCCCCAGCCCCACGCGTTGTGCGGCTTGAAGCAGGCCGCGCCCTTCGAGCTCTCGACGAACGAGATGGCGGGCGAGAAGCGCGGGTCAACGCCGTAGTTCCACGCTGCCTCTGCGAACGTGGCGCCTTGGCCGGCGAGGGGGGAGCCGGCCAGGTACGCGTCGATGCGCCCGGCCCAGGAGCTCACGAACGCCGCCTTGTCGCTCGACCAGTCGGCGTTGTCGCTCGCGGGCGGCGCTATGGGCTCGGGCGCGGCGCTCGGGGCGCTCGCGCTGCCCGCTGAGCTGGCTGAACTGCTTGCGCTCGACGCGGCGTCGCTCGCGGCCTGATCCTTTGCAGCCTGCTCGGCCTCCGTCTTCGCCTGCGCCTCGGCAGCCGCGCGCGCCTCCTCCTCGGCGCGTGCCTGGGCTTCCCGCTGCGCGCGCTCGCGCGCCTCCTGCGCCTCGGCGAGCGCTTGGGCTGCACGAGATTCCTCTTCCTGCGCCTGCGTGAGCGCCGTGGCGAGCTCGTTCTTCTGCGTGTCGAGCTCGGAGGTCATCGCCAGGAGCTTCTCCACCTCGCCCATGTGTGTGCCGTACACGCGTCCGAGGAAGTCGACCGAGGTGAGGAAGGTCTGGAAGCTCTCGGCGGAGAGCATGAGGTCGATGAGTGAGGAGCCTTCGCGCTGGAACTTGTAGAGCTCGCCGAGCGCTGCGCCGCTACGCTCGCGCTGCGCGGGCAGCTGCTCCTCTATCGCGGAGATGCGGCTCTCGTTGTCTGTGATCTGCCGCTCGAGCTCGGCGACGTGCTCGGTGGCTTCGTTGTAGATGCGCGCCGACTCCTCGATGGCCTGCTGCGCCGCATCGGCCTCGGCCTCGATGTCGGTGGTTTCGGCATGCGCCTGCGTGAGAGCGCCTAAGTCCATGCCCGCGCCGAGCGGTGTGAGCGTGAGCGCGAGCGCGACGAGCACGGCGATGCAGGCCGTCGCGACCGGATGCGCGAGGGGTCGCGTTGGCGCGGCGGGCGGGATGGCTTGCGCGGTGGAGGTTGCAGGTGCGGTGCGTCCTGCAAGGGGGCGCGCGGCGGTATGGGGCGGCAGCGGGGTGCCATGCAGTCTCATGAGAGCGGGTTCCTTAATATGCTTCGGTTGCTCCTGACGTCTGTTTGCTGCACTAAGCATAGCAAAGGGCATGTCGGAAAGCCTTCAACCCCACAAAAGCCCCCCAACCGCCGCTGAGGGCGCCGCCGCCCGCCGCCTCTTCGGCCGTTCCGCCGTCTGCGTACTCGGCCTACCCCAGGCGCTTGCCCAGCTCGGCGGCTGCGGCGGCCTTGTCGAAGTTGCCGCCCGTCTTCTTCGTCAACGCGCCCATCACGCGGCCCATGTCCTTCTTCGTGGATGCGCCCGTCTCGGCGAGCGTCTCGTCGATGAGCGCGAGCAGCGCGTCGCCCGACACCTGCTGGGGCAGGTACTCCTCAAGGATAGCCACCTGGGCGGCCAGCGTGTCGGTGCGCTCCTGGTTGTTCCCGGCTTTGATGGAGCCGTCGAGCGTCTCCTTCGTCTGCTTGATCACGCGCTTGAGCATGGCGTCCACGTCAGCCTCCACGATGTCGCGGCGCTCGTTCACCTCGATGGCCTTGAGCTCGGTGTGCACCTGGCGCAGGATGTCGCGGCGGCGGTTGTCGCGCGCCTTCATGGCGGCCTTGATCTCGTCTTGCAGCTGCTGATACTCCATGTTCGTCCTCCTCGGCTCGGTGTGCGTTTTCGAGCGTTAGTATAGCGCTCGCCGGGAAGACGTGCGCGAGAGGGGGCGTGGGGCGCGCGGAGCGAAGGGCCGAGCGAGGTGTTTTTCTCAGAATTATTCTTGACTAGGGATAATTAGTCATGTATGATAGCTTCCGTAGAAAACAGAAGCTAAGAAAAACCTCCACTCCTCTCTTGTGAGAGAAAAGCCGCTAGCCCACCCAGCGGCTTTTCTCTCGTCATGAGCCCATGCTTCGGGTGGGCCCCTGACGCAGGCGCGTCGCGGGCGGAGAGTCCTCGCTTCCGCCGTCCTTGTCAATATATTCTTTTGTGAATAATACCTAAGATGCGATTTATCTGGGAAAAGAATTATTCAATAGCTATATTGTGAATAACTGTTGCAAAACTCGACGCACGCTTGTCGGAGGGCTATAGTGGGCAAGCTTGAAAAACCAGGAGAGAAGAAGAAAGAAGGCACGTAGTATGACCACCGCCACCAAGGCGCTTTCCCAGATGAAGAAGGCGAGCAAGCTCACCAACCGCGCGTTTCGCAAGAACGGCCCCAAGAGCTACAAGAAGGGCCAGGGCGCGCTGCTGAAGGTCCTGCACGTCTCGGGCGGCCAGGCTTCCTCGCGCGAGCTCGTCGAGCGCCTGAGCTTCGACCGCGGCGAGCTGAAGAACGTCGTGCGCAAGGCCGAGCGCAACGGATACGTCACCATCGAGGATGCCGAGGAGAAGCGCACCTACACGGTGAAGCTCACCGAGGAGGGCGAGAAGATCGCCGAGAGGCGCTGCGCCGCCAACTCCAAGACGGCCGAGGAGATCCTGTCCTGCCTCACCGACGAGGAGATCGACCAGCTCAACGCCATCACCGAGAAGATCATCGTGTCCTGCAAGGAGCACGGCGCGCACGGCAAGCGCAAGAGCGGCAGGAAGCACCGCCGCTCCCGCCGCGCCCGCCGCTAGCACGGGGGCGCGCTGACAGCTCGTCGCGCCAGCTTTCTGCGGCAAAGCCCTTGGATGTTCCTTTGGACTGAGAAAGTAGCTGCAACAGAAGCCTCGTCAGCAAGAAACCCGCCACAATATGTGGCGGGTTTCTTTCGTGTGCGCCGAGCATGCGCCCGTTTCTAACGGGTGAAAGTCCCTAGCACGCCTGATAGCGGGAAGTGCATAGCCAAATGCAAGGGTGTCCATCGTGAGGTGGAATCTGAAGGAAGCAAGAGGCAAACCTCTGGCCTGACGAACAGAAATCGCATTAGGCGTAGGTGGGCGGGTAAGGCTGCACAACAAGCTGAAGCCCAATAGCTATACGGAAGTTCACAGCGTAAATGCGGCAGGTAGATGGAGGGAAAGAAACGTGGCTTACCTCGGGAGACCTCATGGACGTGTATAGGTAATGAACTTTGCCAGCACGGAGTAAAGCTTGTCATGAGGAGTCAGCAAAGACCATAGTACTTGTATGTATGTCCACTGCAAGGAAGGGTCGAACCACTAATGGTGTCAGTAGAAAGGAGGTTACCTTTGGGTGCGATTAACGATAGCCAACCCACGTCGTGGGGCTTACAAGGGATGGTACTTGCGGAACAAGGAAGACAACTTGAAGCGTCTAGCACGCAAAGGATAACCCCTGCCGAAAGCGCCAACATGTACTGTCCAACAGATTTGCTGGAAAGGATTGCCGATAAGGACAACATGCGGCATGCCTACAGGAAAGTTAAAGCCAATAAGGGTGCAGCTGGCGTCGACAAGATGAGTGTCTCTGAAATGTATGATTACTTTAAAGACCACTCAGATGAACTTATCAAGCAAATCAAAGAGGGAGAGTATGCCCCAAGCCCTGTGCTTAGGGTAGAAATCCCAAAGAAAGAGAAAGGCAAGGTAAGAAAACTCGGAATACCTACCGTAGTTGACCGTGTGGTACAACAGGCTATCGTCGCTCAGCTAACACCGCTCTTTGAGCCTAAGTTCAGCGACTCAAGCTATGGGTTCAGACCAAAAAGAAGCGCACATGATGCGCTTTACGCTTGCAAGCGTCATATAGATGCAGGATATGTCTGGGTGGTCGATATGGACTTAGAGAAGCTCTTCGATACGGTGTGCCAATCAAAGCTAATACAGGTTATCTCTGAAACCGTCACCGACGGCCGCGTAGTATCGCTGATACATAAGTACCTCAACGCCGGTGTCATGGTAGGAGAGAAGCTGGAAGAGACAAAAGTCGGTATGCCACAAGGAGGACCACTCTCGCCGCTTCTGTCAAACATCCTGCTCAACGAGCTTGATCGAGAACTAGAGCGGCGAGGACATAAGTTTGTACGTTATGCCGATGACTGCATGATTTTCTGCAAGTCAAAGCGAGCGGCAGAGCGCACCTGTAAATCCATTACCCGGTTCATCGAAGGAAAACTGTTTCTTAAGGTGAACCACGAAAAGACAAGTATTGCGTACTTTAATCAGGTGAAATACCTAGGATATGCCTTTTACCGCCACAAGGGAAAGTGTCGCTTTCGTGTACACCCCAAAAGCATCGTGGCTATGAAAGAACGCATCCGAGAACTCACCGCGAGAAGCAATGCCATGTCTAATGAGTACAGACCGAAGGCGGTAACGTGATTTGTGCGCGGATGGGTCAACTACTTCAAGCTGGCGGGCATGAAGAAGCTACTTAAAGGTATTGACCAATGGATGCGCAGGCGCATTCGCATGGCCTACTGGAAGCAGTGGAAACGTGCTCGCACCCGATTCAAGATGCTACAGAAGTGCGGCATTGAAAAGGGCAAAGCATGGGAATTTGCCAATACCCGTAAGGCTTACTGGCGTACAGCGGGAAGCCCGATAATGAGTATGGCAATCAGAACCGAGCAGCTACGCCGTAAAGGCTATCTGTTCTTCTCGGACTATTACGAACAAGTACATGTATGTTAGTGGAACCGCCGTGTACCGAACGGTACGCACGGTGGTGTGAGAGGACGGGATGCCAACTAATGACATCCCTCCTACTCGATTTCCTTCCGATATGCAGCGGATCAAAACGGCTGCTCAGGGCTTCTGCCACAACCCCTTTCGCATAGAGGGCCTCGCGTCATCCCGGAGAGTTTGCTCCCTCGCATCATCCCGAATGAGGTCACTTTCCCCCATGTCATCCTATATAACATGGAGTCGAAGGATCTGGCTTCGGGCACGGCGCGCTTGCATGCGCAGCATGCCGTCTCCGTCTCCTTCCGAGGGGAGCTTCGAGGGACGCGCGAGGCGCTATCGGTACCACTGCGCCTGCGAGCGGTAGAGCTCGGCGAACAGGCCGTTTGCGGCGATCAGCTCCTCAGGTGAGCCGTCTTCGACGATGCGGCCGCCGTCGAAGACCAGCACGCGGTCCACCTGCGAGGCGATGCCGAGCCGATGCGAGACCAGAAGGGCCGTCCTGCCTTCGACGATGTCGGAGAAGTTTCGGTAGATCTCGGCCTCGGCCATCGGGTCGAGCGCGCTCGTCGGCTCATCGAGGAGCATGATGCGCGCCTGGCTCCTCCAAGCGGCCCGTGTGATGGCGACGCGCTGCCACTGGCCTCCCGAGAGGTTGTTGCCGCGCTCGCTGTAGGAGCCCACCACGTCGTCGAGCCCCTTCTCGCGAGACGCAATCGTGCCCGCCGCGCCGGTCTTCTTCGCAAGAGACATCATGGCGGCGTCGTCCCGCGCGCGCCCTGGAGCCGAGATCGCGATGTTCTCCCTGATGGTGTCCTCGTAGCGCGCGAAGTCCTGGAACACGGCCGACAGGTCCGCGCGCACGCGCACGGGGTCCTCGTACGGGTTGAGCCCTGATACCGTGACTTTCCCCGAGTCGGGGGCGTAGAAGCCGCAGAGCAGGTTCACGAACGTGGACTTGCCCGAGCCGTTCCTGCCCACGACGGCGACGCGCTCGCCTTCGCGCACGGTCACGCTCACGCTTCGAAGCGCCTCGTCAGGCGCTCCCGGGTAGGTGAAGCGCACGTTCTCGAACACGATGTCGGCAGGAGCGCTGGGCTCGGGAGAGCGGACGTCGGGAACGTTGGCGGCGATGCGGTCTGGCGTGGCGGCGGCGATGCGGTCTGGCGCCTCAGCAGCCGGCTCATGCTCGAAGTCTTCCAGGGAGAAGAAGTCCTGGATGTAGGGTGCGCTCGCCACGAACGCGGTGGCGCCGGTGAACAGCTGCGACACGAGCGACTGCATCTGGGCGGCCCCTGAGAGCGTCAGCGTGAACACGCCGAGCCCAAGCGCTGGCTCCGCGTAGATCTTCGCGGCGGCCAGCGCCAGCACGAGCACGTAGACCGAGCCCGAGAACAGGTCGGCGCAGGCGTTCGCCACGGCATGGCGGCGCTTCATCGAGCCGTCCTTCAGGATGACCTCGTCGACGCTCGGCTGCCACTTCCGCGCCTTGACGTAAGGGAAGATGCGGTTGAACCTGACCTCCTGCAGCGTCTGGAAGCGCGTCGCATCCTGGTAGTACATCTGGGCAAACGCGCTCGTGCGCGCAAGCGACCGCGAGAGGCGGTAGCGCTCGCGCTCCTGAGCGTAGGTCAGGATGACCGAGGGCAGCGCGGTGACCACTACGATGACGATCATCCACGCGTCGACGCCCGCGAGGACTACGGCGAGCGCGCAGAACGCGACGGCGTTCTGCATCCAGAGCGCGATCTGCTGCATGGAGCCCGCAGCTTGGAGCCCTGCTGCGGTGTCCACGAACGACGAGCGCTCGGCGAAGCCGCCCTCGTTGTCGATGTGGCGCATGCGCACTCGGCAGGTGATGGACAGCGTTCGCTTCCTGATGTAGCGCATCATGCGCTCGGAGTCGGCCTGCTCGAAGTAGCTGCGCAGGCACGTGTATCCGAGCTGCGCAACGTAGACGCCCATGAGCGCGGCCAGCATGGCGAACGCGCTTCCCGCGGGGGCGGTGCCCTCGAACACGCCCTGCACCGCGTCGGTGAAGACGCCCATGAGCCACGCCAGCACCGACGGCGCCAGCGCGAAGACGAACCCGATCACGCTCACCGCGCATGAGGCCGCCCCGCGGGCCTTGTAGCTCACGGCGAGCGAGCGCCCGACGAGCGCGAAGAACTCGCGAGGGGAGATGTGCGCGTCGTCGCGCGCGGGAGCCGCCGTGCTCGAGGGCGGCTTGAGCACGGCGCTCATCGCATCATCTCCTCGGACGCCTTGCGCGTGACGCTGCTCGCGCCGTCGTCGTCCAGGTAGAACTGGGCTTGGTCGCGGAAGAGCTGGGCGTAGAGGCCGCCTTTTCGCAGAAGCTCGTCATGAGTCCCCGTCTCTGCCACGCGCCCGCGGTCCATCACGACGATGCGGTCGGCCAGCCGTGCAAATCCGACTCGGTGGCTGATGAGTATCGCCGTCCGGCCCCTCGTGTGCGAGCGGATGCGGGCAAACTGGTCGAGCTCAGCAAGTGGGTCGAGCATGCTCGCAGGCTCGTCGAAGATGAGGACGTCCTTGTCGCCCATGTAGGCGCGCGAAGTTCCCAGGAGCTGCTTCTCGCCGCCTGAGAATTCGACGCCATTGGGGTCGATGCGCTTGCGCACCATCGCGTCGAGGCCCTGCGGCAGCCTGTCTATGATGTGCTCGGCCCCGCCGTGCCTGAGCGCGCGGCGGACGGCCTCGCGGTCATCCACCTGGTCGACGCATCCGTAGGCGATGTTCTCGGCGACGCTGTGGTGGTAGAGGTAGAAGTCCTGGAAGAACGCGCCGATGCGCTTCGAGAGCGCGCCGTCCGCAAGGCTCTCGTAGGGCACGCCGCAAAAGGAGAGCTCTCCGGAATCCGTTGGCAGCGTGCCCAGGAGGACCTTCGCGAGGGTGGACTTCCCCGAGCCGTTCTCGCCGACGAGCGCCACCACTTCGCCGGGCATGATGACGAGGCCAACCCCGTCGAGGTCGTTCTTCGCGCCCGTGTAGGAGAACGTGACGTCGCGCGCCTCGAACACGGGGATCGCGGCGGCCTTGGAGCTCGCGCCGCTTGCGACGTCCCTGACGCTTGCGTCGTCCGGCGCCGCGCCTTCGCCAGCGCGGCCTTCTCGGCCTGCCGTCCGGGCCGCTTCCGCGGGGACGCTGTCGAAGCCGTCCAGCAGGTCGTTTTGCTGCTCGATGGCGAACACGTTCTCGTCGAGGCTCATGAGGTCGCGCGTGATGGGGCCGACGGCGGTGAACAGGCTCGTGCAGAGCGAGAACGTGGTAAGCAGCGTCGCCGGCGTGGCGTCGCCGGCGGCAAGGGCGCCGAGCAGGGAGGCGATGGCGACTGCCAGAAACGCGTAGAACAGCAGGCTGGCGAGGAACGTGCGCTTCTCGGCCTCGGCGGATCGCCTCACGGCAAGCCTCATGCGGACGTCGTAGGCTCGCTCCCACCCGCTCACCACCTCGTCGGCGCAGCCGAACAGCCTGATCTCCTTCGCCACGTTCGGCTCCTGTGGCATGCTTTGAAGAAACTGCGCCTTGACCTCGGCTTTTCGGAACACCGGCCACGAGAAGCGCGTGCCGTGCGAGAAGCGCGCCGACAGCAGCACGGCCAGCAGCACGTATGCCGCCACGATGAAGAGGACCGCTGGCGAGAGCGTTGCCGCCGCAACGCAGAGCGACCCGATGGAGAACGCCTTGCCGACCATGGATATGAGGCAGGCGATCATCTGGTTCAGGGCCATGGAGCGGCGCATGATGTAGTTGAAGTCCTCGTTCACGTTGCGGCGCATCAGCGTGATGATGTCGTGCCGGTTCACCACGTCCATGAGATGCGCCTGCATGCCGTACGCGTAGGTGTTCTCCATGAGCGCGGAGAGGTATTCCGAGTTCATGCGCCCCGACACCGCGATGAGCGCCAGCAGGGCCCCGTATGCCACGATGTCGGGCAGCACGTCGGCGAACGTGCCCGTTCCGTACGCCAGGAACTCAGAGAGTTGCGCTATGGATGCGCGGTTGAAGATGAGGGCGACCGCAGGCAGCACCGAAAGCGCGGCAACGAGGACGGAGGCGAGCAAGAGCACGCGCTTGTCCATATGCCACGCCATGCGCAGGCCCCAGCATATGGTTGCGACTCGCTGCCGCAATGCATACCTCCCTTTTCCCGCAACAGGCTTGTCCGCACATGGGGTCCGGTGCGGCGTCAGCTGACGGAATCCTCGCTGCGAAGCAGGTCGAAGATCGATTCATCGCCCTTCGACCAGCCTTTTCTCATGGGTGCTGCTATGCGCTCGCCACCGCTTCGCGCTTAACGCCTGCTAGCAGCCGGGGCGGCTCACCCACGACATGCGCAGGGCCTCCCCGAAGAACTGCCCCTTCCCCGTCTTCACGGCGAAGCTCACCTTCTCCGGGTCCTCCACTACGCTGCCGGCCAGCGTGTCGGCGCCGTACTCGAAGAGAACGGGCGACATGACAACCGAGGGGCCGGTCATGACGGCGGTGGCGCGTTGCGCAAGCTGCAGCAGCCGGGGGCAGGTCTTGTTGATGATCGTGACGCCCGTTATGAAGGCGTAGTCGGCCAGGGGCATCACGTACTCGCAAGCTGGGTCGGGCGTGTCGAGGGGGCTCGTGCAGCTTCGCTCGAGCACGGTGAGCTGGGCGTACTCCTCGATGCGGTCCACGTGGGGGAAGTGGCCGACCACCACGACGCGCGCATCGCCATCGGGGTGCGCCTCCTCGATGCGCGGGCGCCACGCGCCGAAGGCGTCCAGCTTGCGGGTGGTGCCGTCGGGCAGCTCCACGGGGTCGTCGTAGAGGGCGCCCAGCCCGTCGATCATCTCCGGGCGCGAGTACCAGGCGTTCAGCGCGGCGACGCCGAGCGAGGCCTCCTCGAAGCACCACGACTTGGCAAGCCCAGCCACCCTGCGCAGGTCGGCTTTGCGCAGGTCATCCTTCAAGGCGTACGGCGCGCCGCCCTTGCAGGAGAAGCTGACGCCCATGCCGCAGTCGGCTTCCACGTACGTCCAGCGCGTTCCCAGGCAGTAGTCGCGCACGGCGATGCCCGCGGGCACGCCTTCGATGAGGCGGTCGTAGAGCTCCCACGTCGCGGCCTTCTCCGGGCGCTTCGCTCCGTCTGCTCGTTCGCTCATGGCTCTCCTCCTCGCGTTGAAGTTTGCCGCGCGCCGTGCGCGGCCGGGGGTGACTTCCTAATTATATCTGTATAGAAATAATATTTGTTGGAAAATAAACAAGGAGCGAGAGGAAAGCGCGGCGCCTACCACCCCAGCGCGCTTGCCGCGGCGTGCGGGGCGGGTGGCGCGCGGTGCGGCGCGCGGACGTGCGGGGTGTGCGCAGGGATCACGACATGCGAGGGGCTTCCCGCGCGCCGTTGGCGCCTACCACCCCAGCGCGCTTGCCGCGGCGCAGAAGGCGATGGGCACCACGAGGCTGGGCAGCATGTTCATGGTCTTGAGGTCCTTTATCCCGAGGATCGAGATGCCGGTGCTCGCGATGAGGAAGCCGCCCACCACGGAGAGCTCGCACATCATGTCGGGCGTCACGAAGTTGCCGAGAAGCAGCGTGAGCCCGTAGATGCTGCCCTGCCACGCGAACAGCACGCCGGCTGCCAGGATCATGCCGATGCCGTACGCCGACGCGAGCACCATGCTGGTCACCAGGTCAAGCGCGGCGTTGGCGAACAGGTAGGTGTGGTCGCCGTACAGCGCGCTCTGGATGGGGCCCAAGATGGACAGCGTGCCGATGCAGAACAGCAGGATGCCCGTGGAGAGGCCCCGCCCCAGCTCGCTCTTGCCCTTCGACAGGCGCTCGCTCAGGCGCTGGAAGCGCTCGTCGAGGTCGACGGCGGTGCCCGCCAGGCTTCCCAGCGCCAGGCTCACGATGAACAGGACGGGGTAGCTGCTGTTCGGCATGTTCTGCACCACGGCGTTGATGCCGATGCCGAGCGCGGCAAGCCCCATGGCTGTGAACAGGGCGTTCTGGAGCTTCTCGTCGAGCCCCTTCTTCACCACGCTGCCGATGATGCTGCCGACGGCGATGCACCCTGCGTTGACGATGGTTCCGATCATGGCGATTCCTTTCGGGCGACGCGCCTTGGCGCGCGGTTCGCGGCGTTTTGTTGCGTGCGAGACGTATTAAAAACTCTACAATAGTTATAGAGTCAAGCGGAAAATGAGAAAACGCCGGAGCGGCGCGAAGGGGAGCGCCGCGAAGGGGTGCGAAGCGACGGGGGAGGAAGGCGCTGCGAAGGGGCGGCATGGCGCCGAGGCGACGTGATAAGGTGGCGAAACTGCGGCGAAGCGACATGGTGGCGCGGCGGTGGCAGGGCCGAAGGTGCAGGACGTCGCAAGGAGTGCGGCGAAGCGAGAAAGGGAGGCGCATGGAGGGCGACCTGTTCAAGATAGGCGAGATCGCGCGGCTGTTCCACCTGAGCGTGAGCACGCTGCGGCACTACGACAAGCTGGGGCTCGTGTCGCCGGAGGCCGTCGACCCTGCGACGGGGTACCGCTACTACAGCACGCGCCAGTTCGAGCGCCTCAACACCATCCGCTACCTGCGCGAGCTCGACATCCCCCTCGAGCGCATCCAGGGGTTCATCGAGAACCGCGGGATCGAGGGCGTGCGCGAGATGCTGCTGCAGCAGAGGGCCGACGTCGCGCAGCGCCAGGAGCGCTTAGGCGCGATCCAGCGCAAGATCGACAACCGCCTCGCGCAGATCGACGAGGCCGTGGGCGCGCAGATGGACGCGATCGTGCTTGAGCGGGTGCCGGCGCGCCGCATCGCGCTGCTCAAGAAGAGCTTCGCGGTGGAGAGCGCGCTTGACCTGGAGATTCACATCCGCGAGCTCGAGCGCAACGAGGAGAGCACCGCGATCTTCCTGGGGAAGGTGGGCATCGGGCTCTCGCAGGAGTCGCTTGAGCGCGGGCGCTTCCACCCCTACGAGCTCATCTTCATCGTGCTTGACGAGGAGGACGACTACCGCGGCGGCACGGTGCTGCTGCCTGAGGAGACGTGCCTGGTCACGCGCTTCCGCGGCTCGCACGAGGCGGCGCCGCAGCGCTACGAGCGCCTCCTGGGGTTCGCGCGCGAGCGCGGCTTGGGCGTGGCGGGCTTCTCGAGGGAGGTCACCATGATCGACTTCGGCCTGACCAACGACGTCTCCGAGTTCGTCACCGAGATACAGATCCCCGTGACGCCCCTGAGCTCGAGTTCCCCGGACGTCCCGTGACGCCCCTGAGCGCGAGCCCCCGGGCGTCCCGTGACGCCCCTGAGCGCGAGTCTCCCGGCGTCCCGTGACGCCTCTGAGCGCGGACTCTCCGGCGTCCCGAGACGCCTTTGAGCGCGAGTCCCCCAGGTGTTCTGTGACACTCCCGAACGCGAGCCCCCCGGCGTCCCGTGACGCGGGTTCTCCGTATGATAATATTTTTTCAAGATTATTCTTGACTAGAAATAATAAAGCGATTATGATGAATCACGTAAACGAAAGGAATAAGACAAGGACACCTTCATTCTCCCCGTTTCTCTCATGTGGAAAAAGCCGCTTCCCCCAGCGGCTTTTTCTGCGTTCGGACGCATGCAGCCAGGAGAATCGTTGCGCGGAAACCCGTCGCGCATGAAAGTCCCCCGCCGGAGGGGGTTTCGCATGGAAGGCCGTCACCCGGGGTTTGTCGTCTAAGTACTCGCTTCCGTTTCAGATTCGTGCGTTTGTCGCGGCGTGCGCTGGTTTCGGATGAGCGCGTTCGCAGGTCGGCCGTATGCGGCACGAACGCTCCAGGCAGGCGTTCCGAAAGGCAGGGCCCTCCGAAAACGAATGTTTCACGTGAAACATCCGGTTGTCTCCCGTGCCCTTTCGTGTTTGCGTCAGAAACATGTATCTCTTGCGCTCCCAGTGACTTCCCAGCGGTTTCGCCTCTTTGCTTCGGTAGGCTTCAGCAGGAAGTTTCAATGGTAGGTTTTGGCGGAATGCTGTCGGTGAATCATCAAGTCGGACGCGGCTCTGTCCTATAACCCGGGTTGCTCGCTCGAAAACATATCAGTGAAGCTGGGTTGGATCCTTGAGGCGAAAAGAGACGCCTGGGACATCTCCGACAGCGTGATCGAAAGACTGAGCGAAGAGATATCGGGCAAGGGGCCGTTCTGCTTCGCGCGGAGCTACGATGCGGCAGACGGCTCGTGGTGCGCAGAATGGCGGCTGTACCTTCCGGCATCTGAAAGAGTATGCATCGAGAGGGACGTTTTCCTTCATACGAGCTGTTATCATGATCGTACAGAAGGGACTGACCCCAGAAGAGCTCCAGAATCAGTCCCTACAGCTTATCTCTTCATTAAATTGCGTCCAAGTTTTGGAAGTCAGTTTGTTTTCTGCCACAGCCTCTTCTTGGAAAAAGTGCTTCAAACTAGGCGCTTGTTGCCATGTCACGCCCGATGCGCTGACCTTGCTCTGAAGGTTCCATGCCATCAGGATCCCCAAGCTCACGACGCTTGGCAGCTTCAATCTCGCGCTGGGCAATCTCCTCTTTGGTGAAGCCCTTCCAATTTGGCTCAATGCCCTTGGCCTTGTCCTGCGCAGCCGAGATCAGTCCGGGCACTATGTAGGCAATCCAGCATGCTATAGCACCCCAAAGATTGACGCCAAGGAAGTTTGCGTACTTGCCTTCTCCGATATTCAGGAATGCGAGAGAAGACGGATCGACAACATCCCAAATGCCCAAGATCATTCCAATCCAGAATGAGAGCATAAACCCGAGCGTGGTCGGCTTCACGACGCCGTGCAGCAAGAAGATAGGGCCAAGACCCATGATCATCGTACCGGAGATGGTGGTTGCCGTGATGATGCTCGCCCCCATTATCATTGGCAGATTGCCTACGATACCGAAGATGACCATGATGCCGATACCGATCATACGGACGTTTTCAGGCTTCACGCCAACAATGCCAGGCAAGTCGCGTGAACACAGCTTGCCGAGTGAGGTGAACGTTGAATCCAGCGTAGAGCCTGCAGTAGATATCATGATGACCGCCACAATGAAGAAGGCCACTATGCCAAGCGAGCGCGCCACAACGACCGGAGCGTCCGATCCGCTGCGAGCAGTTCCATCAAGGAACAAATCAACGCCGACGAGCGAGAAGAGCAGGATGGCCAAAAAGCCCAGAAGGCCCGCAATGATAAACGCCTTCAGCATCTTTTTCTCTTCGCAGAGGAAGCCGCGGTCGGTGAGCACGGCATCATGGAAGCCGTAAGACAAGCATTGCAGACCAGCACCTATGATAAAGTCGACGCCACCTTCAAGCGTCCATGCACCGCTTGTCGCATATGCGCCTACCCCATGCTGCGGCACGATAATGAAAAGCACGCCGATCAAAAGCACGCCAAATAGCACCGCCTGCACAACGTCGGTAACAAGCGAACCGCGCATGCCGCCTTTGCAGCAATACGCAATCGTGATGAATGTCATCAATAGCGCGGCGATGATGAAAGGCGCGCTTCCCGACTCGCCATAATATGCACCGATGACGGATGTGTTCGACCAAACCTCATTGAACAGACGCACGAGAATGGCGGCCGAAAAGCAGAATGCCGCAGCTACGCCGTAATGCTCAGTCAAAAAGCTCACCATGCCTGTCGCTCCGAACTTGCGACGCAGGCGATAGAGCGCCCAGCCGGTCAGAGGGATGCACAGCCAGTAGACGGCATATCCGATGCCTCCGACGATGCCAAAGTCGGCACCCATATTCGCGGCGTTAGTAACTGATTTTGCGAAGATCCACGCGATGAATACCGAAGCCATGATCATCCAGGGATTAGCGTCTTTGCCCTGGCGGTTTTCTCCGCGGAAGAAGCCTCCCACCGTAACCGTCTTCGGCGAGATGAGAAACATCGCTACGCCGTAGACGGCCAGAAAGCCCCAGAACAATATACCGGTCCAATCAGTCATCCATTCTCCTTTCAGATCGACAGAGGATATACACAGCAAGTCCGATGCTCTTGACAAGCGCAGAACGCCTTCACGAGAAAGCTCGCAGGGGATTTGCCGAAACCTACTTCATCTTAATGAAACATGTCTACTATTAGATACTATCTACTCGCAGAGTAGATCAAACTTCATCTCTTGTCAATGAAAGGATGCGGGGCCGAACGCGATAGGATTGTTTATTCCTGAACGAGCGTTCCTCCGCAACTGGATCCGAACCCAGCCGTACAGGCATAGCAGTGATTTCCAAACACGATGGGTCGCTTGAGCGGACGATCCGGGTCGTTCGCGTAATCGAAGATGGTGAGCGACTTGCCCTCGCCTCCAAGCAAAGCGCGATCGATATCCGCTCGAGCCAACGTACCCTCAGGAAGGATAGCAGCAGAGGCGCCCAGCCCGATAGCATGGTTGAAGTCGCAGTCGTACACACGACCGTCCCAACCAACGGTCATCTGATGGCGGCACATGATGTTGGGGCACGCTTCCGAATTGAATGCGTCCATAAGAGTGTTCATATAAGCTTCAAATGTGCCATCGTCAAGCAGCTTCGCGCCATAACGCCCAATAGGATTGTTGGCCACGGCGAATAGATTATCGAATTGGATCCCGAGATTCCCCAAGCGCTTCCGATACATCTCCTCAACATCTTTCTGGAGCGGCGGGAGTATGGGCTCTTGAGGATTGAACACAACATCAAGCACATGCATGCCATCACAACCGTAACCCCTCTCGTTGAGCATACGCAGCATTTCTATCGTGACGTCATAGGTGTTATTCCCACGTTGCGCGTCAGACTCCGCCTTGAACACATTAGGAAGGGATGCCACCACCTCAACATTCAGCTCTTCAATAAGGTCAAGCAGTCGTTCGTACCCAGGCTCCTTCAAAATGACCAGATTGGATCTCAACATGACATTCGGAACAGTATCAGCCGCTTCTCTTAGAAACCATTCGATCTCAGGATGCGTCTCAGGCGCACCGCCAGTAATGTCGATGGTCCTGAAGCCCCGCTCCCGAGCCACATTCAAAACGGCCTCCAAGACATCGCGGCTCATCGCCTCAGTTCGCGCGGGACTCGACTCCACATGACAGTGCGCACATGCCAAATTGCATTTCGCAGTTATATTCACCTGCATGGTGGAAAGCGCATGCTCGGTCACTCGATCGGCATTATCTTCGATCATATCGTCAAAGTAGAGCAGGCTTTCCAATGCAGCATGGACATCGCCCTTAGTGGTGTGAGCGATCGCCCTTTTGTGCCCAGGCTCGGTTTTTTGCGCATCAGCAAGCTCGGCACGCGCCGCCTCCCCCAGTCTGAAGCCACCAAGCAAAGAGTCACGAATGCGATCTTCCGGACCATCGATTATGCGGCTCCTGTATGAGATGGCAGCTGCTGACGCAGGAGCCCATAACTCGTCAAACCATCTCAGGAAAGCATCGTGATCGTACCTCACGGGAATCGCCTGAATGAAGAGCCCGTCCAGCTCGCATTCGAAAAGCGAGTCCTTATGCGGCTTTTCCGCAATCCTGATGCAAAGGCCAAAGTGTTCGCCGGCAAAGTTCGGAAGGCCAGCAGCTCCGTTGTTGACGACAACGCCACGCGCAAGACGTATAGCCGCTGGCGCGCACGTATGCGTAGTGGTGAATACATCCAGATTATTCTTAGCCATGAAGGTGTCGACCTCATCTTGACGCAGAATATCCTGAAGCGATTCGCGCGAGTTATCCCAACCGCCAAGCAGCTTTTCGTCACCATGTGTAATGGCAACTCTTCTTCCGGCAACGCTGGCAAGCAACGTGGAAGGACGACCTTCAAGCATTTGCTTCAGCTCGGGATCTGAGTCGAGCGCAAAAGAGAGCATCTTATGAATGCGGTTCGAGCGCGCCACGGATTCGTCAGAAGTGCATTCTGGATAAGCGCATCCACACCCAACACCGATGTCTTCTTGACGGCGCAACTCGGCTTCAACGTTTCCGACAAGAGGACGATACTGCGCTATCCTGCGTTCGATGTCTGCGAAGTTCGCTGCAATCTTGTCAAACCAATGAATGTCGCCATTGAGAACAACCTCAACACTGGCTGTGGATTCCGACTCAACAAGCGCATCTACAGCAGAAGCAGCAAAGGGATTTCCGTACAATCCGCCTATGACATAAAGCACGTCGCATTCGATCTCTGGTCTTCCTCTGAACGCGTCAGCAGCTATACGGTAGTCGACAGGACATGCCCTCCCGGCATCTTTGAAGAGACGGCGTTTCTGACCGATCGACGCACAAGATGACATGACAACCCCATTTCGCTATTGGGCGCCGTCTGGATATCCGGAGAATCGGCACCTCGGCTTATGACGACAATTGTGTTTAAAAGCGATTCGACTTGTATTAAGCAAGACAAAATCTAATATAAGACTAAGCCGATCATTCGGCAATATCAAGGAGAGGACTCGCTTAAAAGCAAAGGGGCCGCAACTTCTGTTACGGCCCCTGTGTGGGTAAGTGGTGCGGGTGAAAGGACTTGAACCTTCATGGGGTTGCCCCCATACGGACCTGAACCGTACGCGTCTGCCAATTCCGCCACACCCGCACATGATGTCGACTTGCGTTGACAGCAACAGCTATGATAACCGAACGAGATAACCGACGCAAGGGTCATTTTCGCGATTTCTCGCAACGGACGGCGTAACTTTGATGGGGGTCATGCTCTCCCGATCTCCTACCAGCCCGTTCCGGCCATTCCGGAGTCGACGGCGGCAGCATAGCGCACCTCGGCCGACATGCCCGCCACGCTCGCGGCCGGCGG
>NZ_JAAVTO010000032.1 GCF_013185065.1 Adlercreutzia sp. ZJ473
AGGCTTCCGCACGCTGGACCGCGCTGCCGCGTCAGGCGCGCGACGCATCTGGCCACCGTCCGCCGCGGCCGCCGCGGCCTGGCTGCCGCCCGCGCCCGACGCGTCGCCCGCCGCCGCTTCCCCGCCCATCATCTCGCTCAGGAAGCGCTGCACCGGGCCCAGCAGGTTGTCGGTCTCCTCCAGCTTGAAGTAGCGCAAGGGCAGCGTGAGCTTCCGCTTGTCCTCCAGGTAGCGCGCGCCCGCGCGGCGCAGCTCCTTCATGCGGGAGCGCGGGGGGACTAGAGGCTCGACCACCAGCCTGCCGCCCGTCACCGACACCACCTTCACGCCGTGCTCGTTCGCGAACGCCTTGATGCGCGCCCGCTCCATGAGGTTCACCGCCGCGGGCGGCATCTCAGGGCGCTTGGCCTCCAGGTCAGCGCGCAGCGCGTCCACGTCGGCCACGGTGGCCGCGCTCGCGATGCGCCGATACCACAGCACGCGCTCGTCGGCGTCGGGCACGTACTCCTCGGGCAGGTAGGTATGGCCCGGCACGTTCACCGTGATGTCGGAGAGCGCCGGCGGCAGGCCGTCGGCGGCGCCCAGGTCGCCCTCGCGCGTGGCAGCGACCGCCTGGGAGAGCATCTGCGCGAACAAGTCGAAGCCCACGGCGGACATGTTGCCGTGCTGCTCGGCGCCGAGCAGGCTGCCCGCGCCGCGGATCTCCAGGTCGCGCATGGCGATGCGCATGCCGCTGCCGAGGTCGGTGTGCTCGTCGATGGCCGTCAGGCGCGCCATCGCCTCCTCGGTCAGAGGCACGTTGTCGGGGAACATGAAGTACGCGTACGCCTGCGTGGACGAGCGGCCCACGCGCCCCTTGAGCTGGTACATCTGCGCGAGGCCGAGGCGCTGCGAGTCCTCGATGATGAGCGTGTTGGTGTGCGGGTTGTCGATGCCGCTCTCGATGATGGTGGTGGCCACGAGCACGTCGAGCTCGCCCGCCGCGAACTCCTCCATCACGCCCTCGAGCTCCTCGCGCGACATCTGCCCGTGCGCCACGCCCACGCGCGCCTCCTCCGCCGCCGCGCGCACGCGCGCCACCGCGTCGTCGATCGAGCGCACGCGGTTGCTCACGTAGTACACCTGCCCGCCGCGCGCGAGCTCCAGGCGGATGGCCGCGCTCACCACGTCGGGGTCCCACTCCCCCACGTGCACCTTCACGGGGCGCCGCTCGTCAGGCGGCGTGAGGATGAGGCTCATGTCGCGCACGCCCGACAGCGACATCTGCATGGTGCGAGGGATGGGCGTGGCCGACAGCGTGAGCACGTCGATGGTCTCGCGCAAGTTCTTCATCTGCTCCTTGTGCCCCACGCCGAAGCGCTGCTCCTCGTCGATGACCACGAGCCCCAGGTCATGGGGGTTCACGTCGCGCGAGAGCAGGCGGTGCGTGCCCACGAGCACGCTCACCTCGCCCTCGGCGAAGCCCGCGAGCGCCGCGGCCTGCTGCTCGGGCGTGCGGAAGCGCGAGAGCACCTCCACCCTCACGCCGAACGGCTCGAAGCGGTCGCGGAAGTTCGCGAAGTGCTGCTGCGCGAGGATGGTGGTCGGGCACAGCACCATGACCTGCTTGTTGTTCTGCGTGGCCGCGAACGCCGCGCGCAGGGCCACCTCGGTCTTGCCGAACCCCACGTCGCCGCAGATCAGGCGGTCCATCGGGCGGGCGCTCGCCATGTCGGCCTTCACGTCGGCGATGGCGGCGAGCTGGTCGGGCGTCTCCTGGTACGGGAACGCCTCCTCCATCTCGCGCTGCCAGGGCGTGTCCACCGCGAAGCGGAAGCCCTGCGTGGCGGCGCGACGCGCGTAGACGTCCACCAGGTCGAACGCGAGCTTCTTGGTGGCCTTGCGCGCCTTCGCAAGCGCGCGCGACCAGTCGGAGGTGTTGAGGCGGGTGAGGCGGGGGCTCGCGCCCTCGGGGCCCACGTAGCGCGTCACGCGGTCGAGCTGCTCGACCGGCACGAACAGCTTGTCGCCCTGCGCGTACTCGAGCAGCAGGTAGTCGCGCGCCGTGCCGTCGATCTCGCGGCGCACCAGCTCGCGGAAGAACGCCACGCCGTGCGCCGCGTGCACCACGTAGTCGCCCGGCTTGTACGGGAACGTGACCTCGGTGATGTCGACGGTGCGGCGCACGCGCGCGGCGCTCTGGGTGCCCTGCGTGTCGGAGATCGACACGATGGCGAGCTTCGCCTTGGGGATGATCATGCCGAGCGGCACGGCGGCGTCGACCACGTTCACGCACGCCCGCCACAAGCGCCGGCGCGCCACCGCCTTCGCATGCGCGGCGTTGGCAGACGAGCTCGTGACGCTTGGGGCGCTGCCGACGGGAGCAGGCGAGCTGGAGACGTTGGGGGCGCTGCCGACGGGGGCAGAGCTCAGTCGCTCGGACAGTCCTGCTCGCACGGAAGCGCCACCGGCGCTTCCGGCTCGTGCGGAACTCGCTTGGTGAGCACCGCCCCCGTCGGCAGCTTCGCATGTCCCACTGCCCTTGGCGCCCTTGGCGCTTCCGTCGGCACCGCCCCCGCCGACAGCTTCCCCCTCCAGGCTCCCCTCAAGGAGCTCCTGGATCGGCAGGCCGTGATCCACGAACGCGAGCTTCATGTCCTCGCGCGCGCGATAGCCCGGAGCGCTGAACACGCAGGTGTATCCGGCGTCGATGAGGTTGCGCAGCTTCCCGAAGAGCTTGTCGGGGTTCCCCGCCACGTCCACGCGCTTCACCGGCAGCTCCTCGTCGATGCTGCCGCCCACGCGCATGATCGAGACGTAGGTGGCGCGCGTGCCGGTGCCGAAACTCACGCGCGCCGGCTCGGCGAACAGCCCCGCAAGCGCGATGCTCGTCCCCTTCGCCCGCGCGGCGAGGTCATCGTAGAGGTGCTGCGCGTCATCGAAGAGCGAGCGCGGCTCGATGAGCGTGGTGAGCACGCCGGGGCCCGCGAAGTCGCCGAGCGTGGCCGCGCTCTGGTAGAGGTAGGGCATGAGCACGTCGGCGCCGTCGAAGCGCAGGCCGCCGTCGAGCTTCTCGAGCACGTCGCGCAGAACCGGGTTCGTGGGCGCCACCTTCCGCAGGCTGCGGCGGGCGCGGGCGAGCGCCTCAGGGGTGCAGGCGAACTCGCGCACCGGGTAGATCTCAACCGCGTCGAGCATGCCGACGGTCTGCCCCGTCGAGGGCACGATGCGGCGGATCTCGTCGAGCTCGTCACCGAAGAAGTCGAGGCGCACCGGGTACACAAGGTTGCCGGGGAACACGTCGACGGTGCCACCGCGCACGCAGAAGGTGCCCGGGCCGTCGAGCTCGCCGGTGTTCGCGTAGCCGCGCGCCTCGAGCGCGCGCGTCAGGTCGCCGAGCTCGGACAGGCCGGGCGCGCCCATGTCCTCAAGCTCGCACCCCGCCTGCAGCGCCACCGGCATCTCCACGCCCGCGTCAGCCGGCGCCAGGCAGCGCACGAGGGAGCGCGCGCTCGCCACCACCACGCAGGCGCGCCGAGTGCGCAGGGCGTGCGCCGCCGCCATGCGCTGCGCCACCACGCGCGCGTTGGCGGGCTTCGGCGCGAAGGGGTAGTCCGTGCGCTCGGGGAAGCGCAGCACGCGCTCCTCCCCCAGGTAGGACGCCACGTTGCGCGCGAACGCAATCGACGCCTCCTCGCCGGCCACCACCACGAGCGTCGGCTGCGGCTCATGGGCGAAGCGCGCCGCCACCAGAAACGGCCGCGCCGACGACGCCACGCCGAGGGTCGAGTCCTCGCCTGCGTCGAGCTTGCCCCAGAACGCGTCGAGGCAGCCCGCCTTCTCAAGCGCAAACGTCAGGGAGTCTATGAGCATCGGCGGCATCCTTCCACACGCATTCGGGCAGCACGAAAAGCCGCGTCAGGGCGCGGCAGCAGGGTTTTGCCATTGTACTACAAACAGGCGGCCGAGCCAGCATGGCGCGCCGCGCAGCATCGACTGAGCCGCGACATGTCGGCGTCCCGCATGCTTGACTCAGCCACGGCACGCCAACATGCCGCATGCTTGACCCAGCCACGGCACGCCGACGTGCCGCATCCCAACTTCAGCCGAGCCAGCACAGCACGCCGACATCCCGCATCCTGGCGTCAGCCAAGCGGCAGGATGCGCGCGCGGATGCCGCCGCGCAGGTTGGGCAGGCCCTGGGCGGCGTCGACGTTCCACGCGTCATCGGGGAAGAGCAGGCCGTCGCCATGCAGGTTCGCCGCCGAGAGCCCGCCCGCCAGCCCCGGCGCGCGCTCGGGCTTCCACCAGCCGTGAGGGACGCGCAACGTGCCCGCAGGCTGCGCCTCGTCGGGACGCACCATGAGCTCCACGCGCCCGTGCGCCGTCTCCACCGCGCACCACGCGCCCGCCGCGAGGCCCTCGCGCGCCACGTCGGCGGGGTTGACGAGCGCGCAGGGCTCAGGTTCCCGCGCGCGCAGGCTCGGCATCTGGCGCAGGTTCGTGTTGTAGTTCGCCGCCTCGCGCAAGCCCGCGAAGATGACGTAGGGATACAGCCGCCCCGCGCGCTGGCCAACCTCGGGCGCAGCGGCCGCAGCTTCGTCTGCAAATGCGTCATCTGCGGCCCTATCTCCAGCCGCAGCCGCCGACTCGCTTGCAGGCGCAGCGGCTTCGGCCGCCTCGGCGCCTAAGTCGCGCGGCTCCGCGTAGTTTGGCAAGGGGTCGAACCCCAGGTCGCGCAGCACCGAGCTGGCAAGCTCCACCTTGCCCGTCGGCGTGGCGAAGCCCCCGCGCGCGGGCAGCGTGCCGTTCGGGCAGCTGCCGCGCTCCTCGAGCTCGGCGAACGTGAGGCCGAGCGGCGCGAGCCGCCAGTCGTAGAGCTCCCGCTCGTCCCTCCACGGGAACAGCGCGCCTGCGCCCAGCCGGCGCGCCAGCTCGCTCACCACGAAGTACCAGCTTCGGCACTCGCCTGCCGGCACGCGCAGGGCGCTTGACGCCGTGAGCACCGGCGCCACGTCGAACGGCTTCCCCAGCACGTCGCGCTCGGCCCACATATCGCCAGGCAGCACGTAGTCGGCCAGCTGCGCGGTCGGCGTCATCCAATGCTCGAACACCACCACGAGCTCCTGTGCGAGCAGCGCCTCGACGATGCCCTGCTGGTTCGCGTAGCTCATCACCGTGTTGTTCGCCGCGGAGATGAACGCGCGCACCGGGTAGGGGTCGCCCGTGCACATGGCGCGAAACACGCTCGCCGCGTCGGCCGCGCACGACATGGCCATGAGGTCCGGCTCGTAGGGCACGCCCAGCCTCTCGCGCACGCCCGCGTAACGCGCGCTCGCCGCGAACGTGAGCAGCGGATGGGCGTCCGCGCCCAGCTGCTTAGCGCGCTGCCCAGGCGAGATCAGCTCGAAGGCCGCGAGCTCCGAGTTCGTCACGCCGCCGTGCGCAAGAGCTGGCAGCGTCTCGCTTACGCCGACGAAGCCGCAGATCGCACGCAGGATGCATTGAGCCTGGATGAGCGCGGTGGAGTTCACCTGCATGTCAGCCGTGGCACCCCACGGAATGACGGCCGCGCGGGCGCTCGCGTAGACGCGCGCCGTTTCGCGGATGAGGGCGGCGTCAACCCCGCAGACGTCGGCTGCGCGCTCGGGCGTCCAGGGCCGCACGCGGTCGGCGAGCACGGCAAACCCCTCGCATTGCTCTTCGACGAAGCGTTCGTCGAAGAGGCCCTCGGCTATGATCACGTGGATCCACGCCAACACGAGCGCCGCATCGGTTCCGTAGCGGATGCGCAGGTGAAAATCGGCCAGACGCGCCGTGTCGGTCTCGCGGGGGTCGACCACCACGAGCTTCGCCCCACGGCCCAGCGCCGCGCGCAGGCGCAGGTGCTCAGCCGGCCACTTCTCCGGCGATCGGTCCTGCCCGAAGTATACCACGCAATCGGCAACGTCCCAGTTCGCCAGCGTGAAGCCGCCGTACACCGCACGGTGCACCTGCGCGGTGTTGCCCATGCACAGCTGCAGCGCCGTGATGTAGTTCGGCGAGCCGAGCCCGTTCATGAGGCGTCGCGTGATGCCGCCGAAGCCGTGGTTGAGCGGCATCTCCGACACCGCGAGGGCCTCGGGGCCCCACGTGTCGATCACCTGCCGCAGCTTGACGGCTATCTCGTCGAGGGCAACCTCCCATGAGACGCGCTCCCACCGCCCGCTCCCCCGCTCCCCCACGCGGCGCAGCGGATGCGTGATGCGGTCGGGATGCAGGCGATACTCGTCGATCAGGTGGGCTTTCGAGCACAGGGCGGGGAAACCGGGGTCAGCCGGCCTCGCGCGCAGCTGGCCGTCTTCGTCGGCGACGCGCAGCGCGCATCCCCCGTCGCAGAACACGCACGTGCAGAGCTTCTCCCTCATGACGCCCCCGTCCGCTATGCGGCAAGCAGCTCCCGGAGCTGCGGAAAAGCCGCATCCGAAGCTTGGCGCCGCATGAAAATCGAAAGCAAGCAGATGCCTTGATTCTACCATGCTTCAAGTCCGCACCCCAGACGATGTCTCCCCACCTGTCTGCCTGGCGCTCCCAACATCCCCCTTCTCCGCGTCGCAAGCACAACCGCCAACTTCGCACGCGCCCCATTGCCCGCCGCAACGACCTTCAACGCGGCTGAAACTCGATCCCTGGAAGCGCTACGAGTTCGACCGCGACGGGTATGCCGAGGCCAAGACCGCGTTCGTCACCGCGCACACGCGCACGGCGAAAGAGGAGCGCCGCACGCGGCAGTCGCCAGAGAGCGCCATTGTGCGAAACAAGTTCACAAGGCGCGAGAAACACGCGATCTGATACCGTCGCGAGAAAAAACGTTCGGCTCAAACGCGCTCGCCATGCAGAAAACCCCTGATCGGCGTTAGGCTGGGCTTACATTTGAGCTGATTTGCACGCTTGCACGGTATCAGATCGCGCGTTTCTCGCACGTTGCAAAACACTATCGTGCATTTTGCGCTCCGCCATACTACAATCATGTAGATCAAGGAGCCAGTGCAAGTGCGGCCTCGCGCCGCAGCCGCCCAGTCAATGAAAACGCCCACATTGCGCTTTCAGCTTGCAAGATCCTCCTCATAAGGGCGACGAGGAGGCCCCATGCCCACACAAACCTCCAATGTGCACGAGCCCACTATCTGCATAGGGTTCGACACCGCACTTCAGATCCTCAGAGCCGACGGCATGCGATCGCTCGAGAAGGCGTCGAGGGTTCGTCGCGTGCCTTCCTTCCCACCAACCCGAAAAGAGCTTGACGCGCTACGCGACGAGCTGTCGCTTGCCTACCCACACACGGCCCTGACAAAGCCCCTGCACGTCATCGTCGGAGGCGAACGGCGTTTTAAGCCCTCGGAGGACTATCGGCCTCACCAATGCGTCCAGAAGCTCGCAGGCGGGTCCTTCTGCGTATTTGGCAACCGCTGCCTCGTCGCTGCGCCCGAGCTCGCATTCGTCCAAATGGGCACCGTCCTGCCCTTCGAGCAGCTCATCGAGCTCGGATACGAGCTCTGCGGAACTTACTGGCGCAACCGGGTTGACGGAGCCTGCTCCTACCAGCTCAATCCCCTCACGAAAGCAAGCCGCCTCGTCTCCTACGCGCGAGCGAACTCAGCGCTTCCCGGCGCGAGGAAAGCACTGAGGGCGCTTCGATACGTCGTCGACAACTCGGCCTCACCAAGGGAGAGCAAGCTGGCAATCCTGCTGGCCCTACCCTCACGATGCGGGGGCTATGGGCTCTCCGGCTTCAAGATGAACCACACCGTCCAAGCGACCAGGAAAGCGCACGCCATCGCCAGCCGCAACAGCTTTCGATGCGACCTCTGCTGGCCAGCCGAGAAGATCGATGTAGAATATCAAAGCAGGGAGCATCACGAAGGCGAGGACCGCCGCATCAGCGACTCAAGGAGAGCCAACGCTCTTGCCGCCATGGGATGGCGCGTCGTTGGCATCACCAATGACGAGCTTGACAGCTTCACCGCCACTGACGTCATCGCTCGGTCATTGCGCCTGAAACTCGGAAAAGGCAACCGGACCAGCATCAACGACTATACGTTGAGGAAAGCTGAGCTCAGACGCCGACTAGGTATTCCCTACGAGGGAAGCAGACGGTATGTCGCAACATGGGAGGAAACCGCATATGGACGCGTCATCGGACAAGGACGAAAGGCCCGGGATGCACCACACGCCAAAGCAACGTCCCAATCAGGATGACCGAGCAGAGCAGACTGAACAAGCTGAACAGGCAGAGCGGGTTGAACGGGTTGAGCGGATTGAGCGGGCAAGCCAGGCCATTCGGGTTGGACAGACCGAACGCACCGGCTCCGCCAGCCAAGTCGCGCAGACCGGCCCCATCAACTGCGCCGGCTCCGCCAGCCGAGGTGAATCCGCTAACCTGGTCGACTTGAAGCAGATGTCCCTTGAGGAGCTCTGGCGTATGTTCCCCATCGAGCTTGCACCCTACCAGCCCTGCTGGACCACATGGTTCCACCAGGAGAAGGAGCGTGTGCTAAGCTGCATGCCGCACGGCGTCGCCGTGCGGATCAGCCACATCGGCAGCACGGCAGTCGAGGGCATCTGGGCAAAGCCTATCATCGACATGCTCCTGGAGGCTGACCTCGCTGAATTCCCCCGCATCAAGAAAGCGCTCGTCGCAGCAGGCTACCTCGTCATGGCAGAGGGCACGCAGCGCATATCGCTCAACCGAGGGTACACACCGCACGGCTTCGCCAAACGCGTCTTTCACCTCCACCTGAGAGCCTGGAGAGATGACGACGAGATCTGCTTCAGGGACTACCTGAGAGCGCATCCTGACGTCGCACGCGCCTACGAGCAGCTGAAGCTCGACCTCTGGAAGCGCTACGAGTTCGACCGCGACGGGTACACCGAGGCCAAGACCGCGTTCGTCACCGCGCACACGCGCAAGGCGAAGGAGGAGCGCGCCGCCTGCAGCAGTCGTTAGAGGGCGCCATTGTGCGAAACAAGTTCGCAAGGCGCGAGAAACGCGCGATCTGATACCGTCGCGAGAAAAAACGCTCGGCTCAAACGCGCTCGCCATGCAGAAAACCCCTGATCAGCGTTAGTCTGGGCTTACATTTGAGCTGATCTGCACGCTCGCACGGTATCAGATCGCGCGTTTCTCGCACGTTCTTGGCGTAGAATGCGTAAAAGCACCGACGAGACGCGCGTCGCAGCATCAGCACCGCGTCGCCGCATCGGCGCCGCGCCAGAGCCGCGTCGACACCGCGCCGCAAGCACGACGCAGCACGAGCGCGCCGCACATCCCAAGCACCGCCGCAACCGAAGGAGATCCCATGCCACGTGAGACCATGACCGCCAAGCGCGAGCGCGCCGCCAGCATCGAGCGCGTCATGTTCGACTACTACGGCGAAGGGGCCTGTTCGCTCGACTACCTCACGCCGTTCCAGCTCACCGTGGCCGTGGTGCTCTCGGCGCAATGCACCGACGCGGCCGTGAACAAGGTGACGCCCGCGCTGTTCGAGCGCTACCCCACGCCTGCGGCCATGGCGGCCGCCCGCGTCGCCGACGTCGAGGAGATCATCCACTCGCTCGGGTTCTTCCGCTCGAAGGCGAAGAACCTCGTGGCGCTCGCGCAGACGCTGCTCGCCGAGTTCGGCGGCGAGGTGCCCAACGACGTCGACGCGCTGCAGAAGCTGCCCGGCGTCGGCCGCAAGACCGCCAACGTGGTCATGTGCGAGGCGTTCAGGAACCCGCAGGGCATCGCGGTGGACACGCACGTGTTCCGCATCGCGCACCGCCTCGGGTTCGTCACGCGCAACGACGACACCCCGGCGAAGACCGAGGCCAAGCTGCTCAAGATCTACCCCCAGTCCGACTGGCTCTACATCAACCACCAGTGGGTGCATTTCGGGCGCGAGTTCTGCCGCGCGCGCAACCCCCGCTGCGCCGACTGCATCGTCGGTGAGCTGTGCCCGAGCCGCGGCAAGGCATAGACCGCCCGCAACGCGCCAAGCAGCCCCAAGCAGCCCCGAGTGTCCCCGAGACGCCCGCATGTTGGCGCCGTGCTCTGCCTCCCGAGGCGCCTGCAACGCCGGACGCCCCACGCCCCCGGCACCTGCGCGCTCAAGCGCCAGGCGCTACGCCTTGCGCTCGAGCGGGAACCCGCGGCGCGCGAGCTCCGCCACCACCGCGTCCACCAGCAGCGAGAGCGCCTCGTACACGCGCGGCGTGAGGCCCACCACGTACTCCTTCGGGCTCATGTTCTCCACCTGCATCCCCAGGCAGAAGCCCTCGGCCTCGTAGCCCAGAAGCGACGCGGCGTCGAACAGGTCGACGAGCTTCAGGTCGTGCAGCGACTGCATGGCGCCGGCGTGGCGCGCCATGGCGTCGGGCGGGAAGCGGTACACCGTGCCGGGCGCGTCGCCCGTGCCGTCGACGGCGTCCACCGTGAGCACGAGGTCGCACTCGTCAACGTATCCCAGCATGTCGAGCGACATGCAGCCCACGTCGAAGAACCGCACGTTATCGGGCAGCTCGTACTGCTCGAGCACCGCGTCGTAGACCGCCGGCCCTATGCCCTCGTCCAGCATGAGGCGATTCCCCACGCAGAACACCACCGCCTGCTTGCCCCCCATGTGATCACGCCCCCAGCGTCGGGCGAATCGCCAGGTTGTAGTACGTCGCCAGCGCCAGCATGACCGCGCCGGCGATCACGCACCCCACCGCCCACATCTTCTCGCGGCGCAGGTACGTCTCGCGGCTCACGCCCAGGCGCTCGGCGCGGTGCGCGGCGAAGGGCTGCCCCACGATGGCGAACAC
Organism: Adlercreutzia sp. ZJ473; assembly: GCF_013185065.1. Lineage (GTDB taxonomy): Bacteria > Actinomycetota > Coriobacteriia > Coriobacteriales > Eggerthellaceae > CAAEEV01. Next base: position 10,804 of record NZ_JAAVTO010000032.1, read on the forward strand.
CACCGTGCCCGCCACCAGCGAGATGAACACCACGAGCGCGAGCGCGATCGACAGCACCGAGGGGTTGGCGTACGCCGCGTAGAACGAGTTGTCGGCGAACAGCCAGATGGGGTAGAACAGGATGGACACCCATATGCCATGCGCCGGCCCCCAGATGGGCGGCAGGAAGAACGCGCCCACGTTGAAGCGCGGAAGCCCCTTGAGGAACTTCTCCTCCTCTTTGATTTGCTCGTCCGTCAATGCCATGCGAATGCTCCTTGCTCTGCGTTTGCCCCCACTCTACCGTAAAAGGCACGCGCGCCGCCCGCAACACGACTCGCCGAGCCAACCCGCCGACAAGCGGAGCCGTCGCGCAACGCGCCGCCCGACACGCCTCCTAGCGCCCGACACGCCCCTTGCAGCCCACGCCCCTTGCAACACGCAACGACAAAAGGAGGCGCCCCGCAGTCGCGGGGCGCCTCCGTCCACACATGCTGTGCGCGATGCGCGTCTAGTGCTTGATGTTGTCCTCGCCGACGATGTTGTGCGCGTCGGGATCGTACACCAGGCCGCCATGCTCCTTGTGGATGAACATGAGAGCCGTGGGCGCGAAGCCCTCGACGTTGGCCAGGTACACGTGGATGAACATGAACACGATGAACACGTACATCAGGAAGTAGTGGATGATGCGCACGCTCATGAGGCCGCCCAGGAACGTGGTGGTCGCCCACATGGCGCCAAGGTTCATGGTGGGAGCCCACAGGCACAGGCCCGTCCAGAACATCAGAACGATCAGGAGCGGGATGAGCAGGTAGCTGAGCTTCTGCGGCACGCCGAGCTTCGCTCCGAGCGGATGGGTCTTGCGCAGGAACAGGTAGTACTTGACCCACTCGAGCGCCTGATGGCGGTTGTCCTTCTGCGGCAGCCAGGTCTTGTAGTCCTTGACCTGCTTGCGGGTGCCGCCCGTGGGGGAGGTCTTCACGAAGAAGGCCGCGATCACGCGGAACATGCAGTTCAGGAACAGCACGAAGCCGAAGAACACGTGCATGCCGCGCGCGACGCCCATGAACAGGGGCCAGAACGGGAAATGGATGCTGAAGCCGGTGACGATGAGCACGATCATGGCGATCAGGTTGATCCAGTGGGTCACCACGAACAGCAGCGGATGGGCTTCACGGTAATGTGCGAGATGTGCCATCTTACTTCACCCCCCAAGGGCTCGTAACCGTCTCGAAGGACTTGCCCGTGGCAGGCTCGGTCACGTGAACGGCGCAAGCGGTGCAGGGGTCGAACGAGTGCACGGTGCGCAGCGCGTTGATGGGCTTCTCGACGTCCTCGACCGGGATGCCGATGAGCGCCTGCTCCAGCGGGCCGTGTACGCCGTCCGCGTTCATGGGAGCGAGGTTCCACGTGGACGGGATGATGATCTGGTAGCCCTCGATCTTGCCGTCCTTGACCTTCTCGGAATGGTAGAGCGCGCCACGCGGGGCCTCCCAGAAGCCCGTGCCCTCGCCCGTGATGGTCTGGGACTTGCGGAAGTACTCGGAGTCGCCCGACTTGACGGCCTCCATGAGCTCGACGACCCACTCCTTCATGAGGGTGGCGACGTAGAGCGTCTCGACCTGGCGAATGGCGGTACGGCCGAGCGTGGACTGAGCCGCGGACAGCGGAGCCGCGCCGGGCAGGCCGAGCGCCGCGCCGAGCTTGACCAGGAACTCGTCCACGTGCTTGACGATGAACGGGACCTTGCGCTGGTAAGCCGCGAGGATGCGGGCCAAGCTGCCGGCCTCCATGGGCTTGCCGTCGTAAGCGGGGCACTTCACCCAGGAGTAGCGGTCCTCCACGTTGTACTCGGTGAACTCCGGCTCGGTGGTGAAGTACGGCGACGTGAAGGTGTCGGAGCCCTTGTACCACGAGTGGCCCATGAACTCGGTGATGAGGCTCTCCTCGACGTCGGAGACCTTCAGGTTCTCGTCGAGGACGGCCATGGGCATGTAGCGGTTCTTCATCTGCTCGATGTAGTCGTCGCCGTACGGCCAGCCCTGGCCCTCGAAGACGCCCCAAGCGATGTAGCGGCCGCAGCCCTTGCCCCAGTTCAGACCATCCTGGTAGGCCGGAGCCAGCGCCAGGGTGTCCTGGATCATGGTGGTGGAGACCCAGTTGTAGATCTCGTCGACCATGGCCTTGAGGTCATCGAGCTTCTGCTCGGTGGGCACGAACGCCGTGCCGCCCGGGATGATGGTCATGACGTGGGGCATCTTGCCGCCGAGCAGCGCAGCCACCTCAGAGGAGCGCGCCTGCATCTTGAGCGCCTCAAGGTAGTGCGCGGTGCAGACCAGGTCGAGCTCGGGGGTGAGCTTGTAGGCGGTGCCCTCGTCGGCGTCGAACCAGTTGCCCGAGAAGATGGACAGCTGCCCGTTCGCGGCGAACTTGGTGAGCTTCTCCTTCAGCGCCACGAAGTCGGTGTTCGTGGAGGTGATGGCCTCGCCCTCGTTGGTGTTGTAGTACGTGGCCGCCAGGTCGTACACGTCGGCGACGTTGGCGTTCAGCGCGTTGAGGGGGTTCACGTAGTCGAGCGCAGCGAGGTTGTAGAACCACAGGATGTTGCTGTGCAGGAACTGCGCGCCCTCGATGAGGTTGCGGATGATGCGCGCGTTGTTGGAAATGGTGATGCCGTAGGACTTCTCAGCCGCGATGGTCGACGCATGCGAATGAGAGACCGGGCAAACGCCGCAGATGCGCTGGACGATCTGGGCGGCGTCCTCGGGCGTACGGCCCTCGACGACCATCTCCATGCCGCGGAAGCAGCCTCCAGACACCCACGCGTCGGAGACCTTGCCGTTGGTCACTTCCATTTCCACGCGCAGATGGCCCTCGATACGGGTAATCGGGTCAATAACAGAACGTGTCATATAGGCTCACCTCCTAGTTTTCTTCTGCGTCAGCCGAATCGGCGGACTCGTCGGCAGCGATCTTGCCGCGAACCGGGCGCGCGTGGCCGGCGTTGGCCTCGTACAGCGCGTCGTCGTCGAGGATAGGACCGCCCTTCTCAGCGTCGGCGTAGGTGCCGATCGACTGCTCGGGATGCGCCTTGTCCCACTTGCGGATGGTCTCGAAGTCCGCGCCGCCGTCCATGCGGCCGGTCTTCTTCATGCCGAAGCCGTGCACCACGAGCGCCGCAGCCACCAGGCCGGTGACGGCGAGCGCGACGGTGCCGGGCTGGAACACCAGGCCGCCCACGCGCAGGTCGCGATGGCGCTTGTAGAACGGCGTGTTGACCTCGACCCAGTTCTGGCCGGGGTTGTTCGGGTTGGCCTCGCAGCAGCCGATGCAGGGAGAGCCAGCCTGCACGCACCAGGAGCGGCGGTTGTTCCACATGACCACGCCGCAGTTGGACTTGGTCTGGGGACCGCGGCAGCCCAGCGGGTAGAGGCAGTAGCCCTTGGCCTCTTCCTCGCTGCCGAACTCGTAGACGAACTCGCCGTTCTCGAAGTGGCCGCGACGCTCGCAGTTGTCATGGAGCGACTGGCCGAACATGCCCTCGGGCATGTTGAAGCTGTTGAGCTTGATGAGGCTCGGGTCCTTCAGCAGCACGACGTCAACGAGCACCGCCATGAGCCACTCGGGGTTGACCGGGCAGCCCGGGATGTTGATGACCGGGGTGGTGATGCCGACCTTCTGCAGGTACTGCTGGACGCCCAGGGCGCCCGCCGGGTTCGGATGGGCTGCCATCCAGCCGCCGTTGACGGCGCAGGAGCCGATGGCGACCACCGCGTTGGCGTGCTCGGCGGCCTCCTCGAGCGCCACGTTGCCGGTCTCGCCCGCAACGCGCAGCGTGTTGTAGTCGAAGCCCTCCAGCACACCGCCCTCGTACACGAGAATGTAGTCGCCGGCTGCGATGGTCTGGGCCTTGGCCTCCTCCATCGAGTGGCCCGCAGCTGCCGACAGCGTCTCCGAGTAGTTCAGGGAGATCATGTCGAGCACGATCGTCGCCGGGTCAGGGGACTCGATCTGGGCAAAGGATTCCGTGCAGCCCGTGCAGGATGCACCCTCAATCCAAATGACCGGATACAGGTCGCCCTTCGTAGCGCCGATCACAGACTTCTCAAGCGCCTGAGCAACGCGCGGCGTGGCGAGCTGCGAGAGACCCGCAGCGGCCGCGACGGCACCGCAGAGCTTCATGAAGCTACGACGGGTGACACCGCGAGATGACAGAATGCTATCGAACTCTGAAATCGTGGCCTGATTTTCCATGTGTACACCTCCTCTAGGTGTCCTCGTCCTTTACATGCGGGAGTCATTTTCCACATATTTGAAGGTCTTGTGAACGCCAAACCACAAAAAAGCATCGGAGAAGCCGCCAATGGCATCAAAATGTTACGAGCCTCTCCTTGCGTAACATATCCGCAGGAAAACGAGGGGAAACGCCGCACGCCGCAACACCGCTTGTGCACGGCATGCGCGGCGCTCAAACGCGTGCGCCTCCGGCCCGCCCGAGCGCAGATCAACGCAAGTCATGCGCCCACGTGAGCGCATGAGCGCTATCATATGCAGTTGGCGCTTCCGCGCCCGGCGCGTCGCGCGCACGGCATCGCGACGGCCCGCCAAGGAAGCATCGCGCGCCGCGCTCGTTTCGGCGCGGCGCGCATACGCATACACGAACGCAAAGGAAGCCAACCTGTCATGAGCAGCATCGACCGCACCATCGCATTCCTCGGCCCCGTCGGCACCTACACGCACGAGGCGGCCCGCTCGTTTGCCGAGCGCCTGGGGTTCGAAAGCCCCGACCTGCTGGAGTGCGCGTCGTTTGACGAGGTGTTCGACTGCGTCGACCGCGGGCGCGCGGCGTTCGGCGTGGTGGGCAAGGAGAACTCGCTCGAGGGGTCCGTCACGGCCACGCTCGACAACTTCGCGTTCCGCAGCTCGGCGGTCATCCTCGCCGAGAAGGTGGTCGACATCCACCACTGCCTCGTGGTGCACCCCGACGCGAAGCTCGAGGACATCCGCACGGTGGCCTCGCACCCCCAGGGGCTCGCGCAGTGCCGCCGCTACCTCAACGAGAGGCTGCCCGGCCGCTCCACGCTCACCGTGTCCTCCACGGCCGAGAGCGCGCGCCTGGCCGCGGGCGACGTGAGCATCGCCGGCATCGCCAACGAGCTCGCAGCCGAGCTGCACGGCGCGCGGGTGGCGAAGATGGGGATCGAGGACCACTTCGGCAACCAGACCTGCTTCGCGCTCATCGGGCGCCCCGGCAGCGCGCCGCAGCTTGCCGGCGAGCGCTACAAGACCACGCTCGCGCTGTTCCTCCAGGCCGACAAGGCCGGCACGCTCAACATGATCCTGTCGGAGTTCGCCTACGCGAACATCAACCTGTCGATGATCCAGTCGCGCCCCACCAAGCAGCAGCTCGGCGACTACATGTTCTTCGTGGAGTTCGAGGGATCCGTGAACGACATCGCCGTGCAGACCGCCCTGAACTGCCTGAGGCTGAAGCTGCGCGAAGTGAAGGTGCTCGGAAGCTACCCGGTGGAGTAGGTTACGCGTTCGGCGGCGGCTGGGCAGGTGTCCGGGCGGACGGAGGGGCAGAGCCTAGTCGCTCGGACAGTCCTCGCTTTGTGAAACAGCCCGCTGGGCTGTTTCAGTCGCTGCGGAACTCGCTTGGTAGGCACCGCCCCTTCGTCCGCCCTGCCGCTTGCCGCTAGATGATCCCCAGGTGCTCGAGGAGGATCTTCGCTCCTATCAGGACGAGCACGACGCCGCCGGCGATGGTGGCGGGCTTCTCGAAGCGGCTGCCGAACTGGTTGCCGATGGCCACGCCCGCAAACGACAGCGCGAACGTGGTGACGCCGATGAGCGCCGCCGCGGCGACGATGTTCACGCCCAGAAACGCGAACGTGATCCCCACCGCCAGCGCATCGATGCTCGTGGCGACGGCGAGCATGACGAGCTCGCGCAGGTCGAGCTTGGGGTCAGCCGGGCACTCCTGCGCCTCGTCGTCCTCATGGAACGCGTCCCACAGCATCTTGCCGCCGATGAAGGCGAGCAGGGCGAAGGCGATCCAGTGGTCGACCGGCGTGATGAGCGCGGCGAACTGCGTGCCCAGAGCCCAGCCGACAACCGGCATGAGCCCCTGGAAGCCCCCGAAGAACAGCGCGATCACGAACGCGTGCCTCCAGTTGACGCGCTTCATGCACAGGCCCTTGCAGACCGACACCGCGAACGCGTCCATCGACAGCCCCACAGCGATCATGAGAAGCTCGACGAAGCCCATCTCTCTCCCCTCTGAAACCCCTACGGAACCAAGACGTCGCCGGCGCGCTTGAAGAAGCCCTCCGACAGAAGGTCGTCCACGATCGAGGCGAACGTCGCCTCGTCGACGCCGTCGCGCCCGGACGCGCGCTCCGCCGCGTCGAGCTCAGCGTGAACCTCCTGCGCGCGCACGCCCGCATCGGCGTCAGCCGCGAGCACGCGCCGCACGATCCAGGAGCGCTTCTGCCGCCGCGACCCCTCGAACGCCGACTGGCGCGTGTAGTGCGCGCTCTTGCGCGTGGGGTTCGCCCCCGTCGCCTTCAGGTGCGCGCCGTAGTCCAGAAGCGCGTAGTACCAGCCGCGCGGGCCGAAGAGGGCGTCTGGGGAGGCGCCGTCGGGAAGCGCGCCGTCGGGCGCGGGCGGGCACGTTGCCTCCACGAGCGGGACGAGCGTGCGGTCGGACACCTTCTCGTCATGCGGGAACAGGTCGTGCAGGAAGACCGCGCGCACGTTCGTCTCCAGGTACACGCCCGGCAGCTGCCAGGCGAACGCGCGCACGCCGGCCGCCGTGGCGGGGCCGATGCCCGGCAGCGCCACGAGCTCCTCGTAGGCGCGCGGCAGATGCCCGGCGTAGCGCGCCGCGCACGTCTCAGCTGCCTTCTTCAGAGCGAGCGCCCGGCGATTGTACCCGAGGCCCTGCCACCGCTCGAGCACGTCGGAGGTGCTCGCCGCGGCCAGCGCGTCGATCGTGGGGAACGCGCCGAGAAAGCGGCGCCAGAACTTCTCCACGCGCGCCACCTGCGTCTGCTGCAGCATCACCTCGGACACGAGCACCGCGTACGCGTCGTCGAGGTGCCGCCACGGCAGCTCGCGGTAGTGCGCCTCGCCCATCGCGCGCACGCGCTCCACGAACTCGGCGCGCGGCAGGCCGCCCTCAGGCCACGCGACCTCACGCATGCGCGGGCGCCTCCGCCGCCTCGGATGCCCCAGACGGGCCCGCTTCAGCAGCGGCCTCTTCGCCAGCTTCACCCGCTTCGGCAGCGGCCTCTTCGCCGGCTTCGTCCGCCCCAGACGCCGCCTCGGGCAAGCCCTCCCCTTCCGCGAGCCCTGCCGCCACGGCCTCGCCGAACAGGTCGGCCAGCGTGATGTCGCTGAAGTAGCCCTCGAGCAGGCGGTCGGCGCCGCACCACACGCGGTGATAGGCGCATGAGCTGCTGCGCGGGCAGTACGCGGGGTCCTCCGAGCACGGCGAGATGGCCACCGTGCCCTCGACGGCCCGCAGCACGTCGAGCACCGTGACCTCCTCGAGCGGGCGCGCCATCGACACGCCGCCGCGCGCGCCGCGCACCGTGCGCAAGAAGCCCGCCTTCACCAGGTCATGCTGGATGCTGCGCGCGAACGCGTAGGGGATGTCCTCCGACTCGGCGATCTCGGCGACCGAGATGCGCCCCTGGCCCGTGCACACGGCCCGCAGCATGCGGCATGCGTAGTCGCACCGACGCGTGATGTCCACCGCGCACCTCCCCTATTCGCCCCGAAGGAGGTCGTCGATGTGGGAGAGGTCGGCGCGGAAGTCGCGGATGACCGCCTCCTCGAGCTCGTGGTACTCGGTCGAGTCGAGCGGCTGGTAGGCTGCCAGCTTGTCGAAGAGGTTGTCGCGCGTGACCGGCTGGTAGCGGCGCATCATGAGCCCCGTCTTGTAGGCGTCCTCGAGCGCCTCGCGCGCGGCCATGTACATGTCGAAGCGCGGCATGTTGGCCGACAGGCGCACCAGGTCGGCGCGGTTGACGCCGCGCATGGACGGGTGCTCGCGCGCGATGTCCATCCAGATGTCGATGCGCTCCTCGGGCGTGGGGTAGTCGATGTCCACGAGCGTCAGCGGCTCGAGCAGCTCGAGGAAGAAGCCGTCTATCTCGGAGCTTGTCGCCGACGTGGCCAGCACGTACACGTCCGGGTTGTCGACCGCCCAGCGGATGAGGCTCACGGCCTCGCGCGCGCCGCGCGTGAGCTGCGCCATGAGGAAGTTGCCCGACTCCTCGCTCATCTCGGCGATGGGCGAGCTCCACAGGTCGAGGTCCTCGAGCAGAAGGACGCCGCCGGACGTGAACGCGTCGCGCAGCGTGCTGATCTTCACCGCCTTGTTGGCCTGCACCGTCACGCACAGAACCGGCATGCCCTGCAGGCTCTCCTCCATGTGCATGCGCAGCGTGGGCAGCTCGAGCTCGCCGAGCGTGGCCTCCGCGAAGCGGTTGGCGTCCTCGCGCGCCGGCGAGCGGAACAGCATGGTGTCGAGCGCCGGCATGCGGTCGAGGCCGTGCCGCGCGTTCATGAGCCCCACGAACCTCTGGAACTCCGCGTCATCCTGCAGGCCGATGCCGAAGTCGCGCATGACCTGGATGGTCGAGTCGTAGCCGGCGAGGTTGTCGTAGGAAAGCACGCGCTCCTCCGCGCCGAGCTTGGCGCTGAGCTCCTCGGCGGCCTTCGCCAGAAACTCGGCGGGCGACTCGGAGGGCTCGGAAGCGGAAGCGGCGGCCTCGGACGCCGCGAGCGCGCGGCCGGGCTCAGGGGCGGGAGCAGCCGCGGAGACGTCGGGAGCAGCGGAGCCTTCAACAGCCGCAGAAGCCGCGGGCACGCCAGCCGCAGGCTCCGCGGGCTCCGCGGGCACGCCAAGGGCAGCCTGCCCCTGCTCGCTCGCCGCGCCAGGCTCCTCGGCAGCCGCCTGCTCGCCCGGCACGTCGAGCATGAGCCCGGACGCGGGGATCTTGTGGCTCAGGATGTGGTCGATCTTCACCACGTGCGCATCAAGGCCCAGGAAGTCCTCGGTGATCATCTGCGCCATGTCCTCGAGCTCGGTGCGCGAGAGCCCGTACTCCTCGAGCTTGTCGAGCGCGAGGTTCTGCAGCTCGCTCGAGCACACGGCCACCTCGTCAGGCGTGAGGTAGGGCTCCATGCGCTCGAAGATGTACTCGGCGAGCGAGCGCTCCTTGTGCGAGCAGGCCAGCGCCCACGCCTTCTTCAGCCCGAACACCGCGTCCTCCGAGGGCGCGTCGCTCTCATGCGCCGCCTCCTCGAACGCCGCCATGTACAGGTGCATGCCCAAGACCGCGTCCCCGTCGGAGACCGCCGTCATGGCGCGCTTGAGGTACTCGGCGGCCTGCCCGCGTGAGCCGTCGTCGCGACTTGAGGTGTTGGCTTCGAAGTTCTCCAACACGATCCCACCTTCCTTGCCTTGTGCGGACGCCCAGAGCATGCGCCCACGTCATGTGTCATAGCGCATTTTAGCCGACAACAAGCGGCCAATCAGCCCAAACATCCCCACCTGCGCCCAAGCGCGACGGAAACATCATATTTTGCGACCAAAAGAATATCATTTGAGGAAGGGGCGAGAAGGGAACGCCGCGCGATGGATCGCCCGTCGTCGAAGCCCCGCAAGGCGAGTGCCTGCCGCCGCCAACTCACCTACGCTCGCGCAGCTTGGTCACCCCTAGACGCATCTGAGCCCAACGGCGACGGGAGACCCAAAGATGGCATGTAGCATATGTTCCGTCGAAAGGAGCGCCGTGAAGATAACGATCAGCGAGCAGACGGGTGCGAGCGGCATTGAAGTCACGATCGTCTGCGAGAAGGCGAATCGGCAAGTTCTCGACATCGCCGCCAGGCTGCGCATGCTTGACCGCAAAGTCACCGTTCGCCCTGCAACGACCTGCGGGACTTCTAGGACTATTCCGGTGCCAGCCTAGGTTCTCGTAGAGCCGCGAGCAATGAAAGAGGATCACGCCAAGTGGCACAGTAATGCAAGTCATGCTGACGTTAAGCGCCACGCATGGCATTAGGCGTGATCCTCTGACGCATCAACAAGGGAGTCTGCTCATTCTTTCGAGCATAGCACCCTCCACTTCGCCGTCATTTAGGGTGTATTCGATTATTTCGCCATCAGCGCTGCCAGTCCAACAACTAAGCCCATGTGAAAAATCGGATAGCTCGCTCGCGGAACTGAACGAATTAACAAAGTTCGCGACTTCGTTGATGAGTTCAATTTCTTCTGTGTTGAAAGGCTGCGTACTATGCTGAAGAGGAACGAGTATCTCTCCCCAACCGCATTCTCTAAACCCAATTATCCCGCGATCAACAAGAATGAATCGAACCTCGTCTTTTCGATCCATCACGGGACCGAAGGTGGCATGCGCGTAGCTAAGCCCAGTCAAGGAACAGCTATACCGCTCATAACAAATCATGTCGACAAAGAACAACGCCTTCTGGAGTTTTGTCCAGTATAGGTCGCGACATCTGCTCGTTAGTTCGTAAATGAGTGCAGCAACTCTGTCCAGATTGAGCCTACGATAGCCATTCGCAGCAGAAGGCTCATCAGCTTCCCTGTCTTCTAGAGCAAGATGATGGCGAGATTGCTCTGTGGTACCATCGGCCATGGTCTGTAAGCGCTGTTCAATTCTGGCGATCGACCTGCTGTTTAGCTTCTGTCTGTTTTGCGTAAGAAGTAGCCGAGCACCGTGTATAGTCTTAGCGCTCAACATGGTAGTGTTGTGAGACTGGTCGGGTATGTCGCCGTGCTCGTAACGATAGGTGGTCTGCTCTCCAAACCCAAGAAACCTACTAAATTCTCTCAGGGATAGTCCATACGAAATTCTAAGTGACTTCACCTCGTCAGGTGAAAGAATTCCGTGACGAGTGCGATAGACGCTATAAGCCCGCTCGAGATTTACACCTTCAATACGCGCATCACCAATAATCTCGCCACAAATCGGACAGACAGCAACAGTCTCGGAATAGCTTACCTGCTCTCCACGTACGAAGAGCGTTGTCGGTCGATTGAGAAAGTGGGCGTGAACTTCCGTGTCACACTCGGGGCAGTAGATGTTCACCAACTCAGTCATCATCATCTCTTCTTTCAACATAGGCTTTTACGGATAAACACTTCGCCCGCTCAACGTCAACGCGAATCGACATCTTTAAGTAGAGCAACTCCCCACGATAGATCGGCGAGAACTCAGCAACGGTCCACTTGTCAGCAAAACGAGGATCTCTGTCAGCTTCTGGGCCATCGAAGCAATCCTCGGGCTTCAGGGAAAGGATTACGTCTGTGAGCATGTCCATTGACATACCTCTGCTTGCCAGGAACCGTTTGCTCACCTCCCGATCCACTAAAACGAAAGAGTTCTTTTCCACGTATTGTTTAAGCTGACGAAGGAAGAGTTCAATAAGCGCTGTAGGTTTCATAATCCTCCTTCACTCTATATTTGTCATTATATGATGACACTATCTGAGGCACAACAGCTGATCTGAAACTAATGTCCCCATCGTGTCCTATTTGAGTTCAGAGACTCATCATATCGGGCTCGCTGATCTATACGGGGCTATATGCGCAATTGATTACGCTTGCGCTATCCATTTCAGCAGTTAGGCAGGTCAAACGCTTAACGAGCTTCTCGAAACACGTTGCATTGAAAGCAAGAACGGGACAATAGGCTGTCCCCTTTGTCCCGTTCGAGCTCGCGCCATGCGTCAGAGCAGGCGCACGATCCCTACCGTCACGATCCCGACGGCTGCGCCGACGCACCCGCCGAGCAGGAGCTTCCTCATGACGCTCACGCCCAGCCGCTCGGGGACGCGCCGCGCCTTGATCTCGTCGAGGGAGGCTCCGCTGCAGAACGCCTTGATCTCGCGGTAGGTTTGAACCTCGTACTTCTTCTTGTCGTGGTCTACGAGGAACGCGAAGTACAGCGACAGCGCGTACACGAGCGCGCCCGCCGCGAGGGCGAGCCAGTTCTCCTGTGCGAACGCCACGACCGCTATAACGAGGGACGCCACGAGGAGCGTCCCGTACAGTGCCGCGTTCTTCTTGAACGCCCTCACGTCCTCCTCTGCGATTCTTGCGTCAATCATGGGCAGGTCTCCTTTCACGAGCGCGTCAATGGAGGTCCCGAAGAGCCCGGCGATGAGGCTCAGGCTCTGCACGTCCGGATAGGACTTGCCGTTCTCCCAGCTGGAGATCGTCTGGCGGCTCACGAACGCCTTCCCGGCGAGCTCCTCCTGCGACATCCCCGACTCCGTGCGCAGGTTCCTGATGGTCTTGCCGACTTCCATGCGGCCCTCCTTCCATGCCTTGCGGATCCCACCCTAAAGGGCTTTTCCGTCATCGTCCGCCAAATGGGCTTGCACGGGGCCGAGCACGTTGTCAAAACCCCTTTACATCGTGCTTTCTTCCTCTTCCCATGTCATCTTCCGCTAAGTCGGACGGAGCATCATCAGGATGTCGGCACCAGTTCGTTTCAAGGGAGCCGCCATGAAGCTGATCGCAGCCAACGGAAGCCAGCGCCCGAGCTTCAGGATTGACGCCAGGCTATCGCCGCCGCCCCTTTAAGCCTTTTCGTCTCCCAGCCATGTCTCCAGGCACCTCATCAGGTGGTCGATCTCCAACGGCTTGGTGAGGTGCTCGTTCATGCCGGCAGCCCTGCTGCGCTGGACATCCTCCGAAAAAGCGTCCGCGGTCAAGGCGATGATCGGAATCTCGGCAGCGTCCTTGCGGGGCAGCTTTCTGATGGCCTCGGTGGCCTCATACCCGTTCATGATCGGCATCTGGATATCCATCAGGATCATGTCGTAGTAGTTCTCCCCCGATGCCTCGAACTTCTCCAGGGCCTCCTGTCCGTTTTCCGCGCACTCAACCGTCACGCCCGTCTCGCCGATGATGTCTTCCGCGATTTCCCGGCTCAGCACATTGTCCTCGACCAGGAGAATCCTCTTCCCCTCCAGCTTCATGTCCGCGAACGAGGCCTCCTCCGGAAGCTCCTTGCCGCGGTCGTCGTCCAAGATCTGGTTGAAGAGATATACCAGACGGGACTTGAACAGCGGTTTGGAGATGAACCCGTTGACGCCTGCGCGGCGCGCCTCTTCCTCTACGGCACTCCAATCATAGGCCGAGAGGATGATGATGGGCACGTCATCGCCAACGTCTTCGCGAATCGCCCGCGCTGTCTCGATGCCGTCCATTCCCGGCATCTGCCAGTCCAGGATCACGGCAAAGTAATCCTCATCGCTTCGGTGGCGCTCACCCACCCGCTGCACGGCTTCCATTCCGCTCAGAACATATTCGCCCTTCATCCCGATGTTCTCAAGGATCAGGCAAGACGCCTCGACGGCGTTTTTGTCGTCATCCACCACCAGCACCGGCAGGTCCGCGAGCTTCTCCGTATCGGGCGCCTGCGCATCCACGTGCTTGAGGATCAGTGTCACGACGAATTCCGTACCCTTGCCCAGCTCGCTCTCCACCGTGATATCGCCGCTCATCCTGCGGGCGATGTTCCTCGCGATGGCCATTCCGAGCCCCGTGCCCTCGACCTTGCTTACCCGGGAATCCTCCGCACGGCTGAAAGGCTCGAACAGCCTCTCCAGAAACTCCTTGCTCATGCCGATTCCGTTGTCCCGGAAAACAAACTCATAGCAGCCGTAGCCATAGGTTTTGAACGGCTTCTCGTTGATCTCCATTTCGATGTTTCCACCCGGGTTCGTGTACTTCACCGCGTTTCCCAATATGTTCATGAAAATCTGCTGCAGCCTCATGGCGTCGCCGATTACGCGCTCGTGCTCCACGTTCGCAATATGCACGTCAAAGTTGTGCTTTCTCTCCTGCATGGAGGGCCGAATCATGGTGACCAGGCTTCCGATCAGGTCGGAGAGGTTCACCTCCTCCTCCATCAGGTCGATTTTCCCGGATTCGATCTTGCTCATGTCAAGAACTTCGTTGATTAGCGAGAGAAGGTGCCGGCTGGAGATCGTGATCTTCTTCAGGCAGTCCTCGACGCGCTCCCTGTCCTCCAGGTGCTTTCCCGCGATGGCCGTCATTCCGACGATGGCGTTCATGGGCGTTCTGATGTCATGGCTCATTCTCGACATGAAGTCGCTCTTGGCCGCGTTGGCGTAGTTGGCGGCGTCGCAGGCTTCCCTCAGCGCCTGCTGCTCCCGCTCCTCCCGCAGCTTGCTCTCCGTCACATCCTGCGCCGCATACAGCGCCCGCTTCGGCCGGCCGTCGTCGGTGGTCTCAGCCAGTATGACGCTGGCGCGAATCCATGCCCTGCGGTTGTTCTGATCGGGCACCATGCGGTATTCGAAGGCAACCACCGGCTGCTCCGCGCTCAGGGTGTTCCGCAGCCTGCGGTAGCTGACGTATTCCAGATACTCCTCCCTGTCGTCGGCAGAGATGAAGTTCTCGGCATAGAGACGGATCGCCTGGGTGTAGTTCCTCTCTTCGCCCAGGACTTGGCTGACCGCTTCCTTCTGCCTGACGGGCCTGAGGGTCTCGTTTTCAAGGTCGATGTAATAGGTGGCGAAGAACATGCTGCTCAGGCTGCTGATGATAGAGGCCTTCTCGACGGACTCCCGGTAGGCCTGCTCCTCCGCCAGCTTCTCCGCCGTAACGTCCCGTCCTAATACGTTGACCAGGGTCTTCTCCCCCTGCCGGATGTAGAGCACGTGCTCCTCGGTCCACAGCGGGGATTCCCCCCGGTGCCTGTACTGGCAGACATCCTCCCGAAAATCCTGCACCGTCTCAGCGTTCTTTCGAAGATTCTCAAGGAACAGCGTCTTTTCGAACGTCCCTCTGTCCGCCTCTACGACAGTTTCCTCAGAGGCCTTTCTGACATAGTAATCATAGTCGCCCTCTACGCGCCTGCTGGTAACGCCCTCCCGCAGATAGACCCTCTCGCAGACTCCGGTTTCCAGATCGACGGTGCTCAATATGCTGTACCTGGATCGGATGATGGCCGCCATTCTCTGGTCGTTGCGCATCTGCTCCATGTCTCTCTTCGTCTGCTCGTCCACATCCTGAAAAGTCAGGATGGCGTAGCCGCCCTGTTTCTTGTTTTCCTTCAGGTAGGCTGATACGGAGACATACCGCCAGCTGCCATACAGGAACACCCGGCACAGAATGGTCCTCTTCTCTTCTCCGTTCTCCCACGCCGTTCTCATGGACCCTAAGGAGAGCTGGTCGTACACCCTCTCCCGGTCCTCAGGGGATATGTAGCCGGAGCCGATGCCCTGAAACGTGTCGTCCCAGAGGGAGTTTTCCGTGTCCACGTTCCGTCTGATCTTTTCCGTGGCCTGCACGATGTTCACGCGGCCCGTCTGCAGGTCTACGACGTAGATCGCAAAGTTCGTCTCTCCCAGCGTGTTGATGATCTCCTGGTTGCGGATATTGACTTCTTCTCTTGCAAGCCCCTCCCTGAAGGCATCGTGGATATCCTTCAGGCAGATCATGACCTTCTGGTTGTCGTCGGCATAGTCAAAATCCGGAACGACCTCCAGGTGGTGCCATCTGTAGGTATCTCCGTGTTTGCGGCGATAGATGCAGCTCAGCTTTTTCACGCCTTTTTTCAATTCGGCTTTCGCATGGTCGAAGTGGACGAAGCTCTCGTATCGCTCGATATCCTCCTCATAGACATAGCCGCATTTGGAAACGCCCAGGAACCAGTCGGAGAGAGAGCCCATGTGTCCGCGCAGCTTCTGCATCTCCTCCTCGTCGGCCTTCACGATCATGTAGCTGTCCGTCGTCAGATTCCCCCGCAAAACCTTGTGGTAAATGTGATTGGCCACCTCCGCGTAGGGCGTGACGGCGATCACGAACGCCGGAACCTCTTCTTCCCAGAGAATGCGGGTGGCCGCAATCTCCACGACCTCGCCAAACGGATCACCATAATTCACCGAGCGGGCTTCGTCTTTGTCCCCGATATACAGCAGCGGGCAGTTGTCGCAGGCGCCCTCCCACAACTCATGGCAAATCATGCCCTTCTCGATATTCGGCGCAATCTCCCTGACCCGCTTGTTGAAGTACAGGATTTTATGATTGTCCTCCCGGATGACGTAAACCGCCGTCATCTGGAGCGAATCCAGGATCAGTTCATATTCCCTCGTTGCCATGTAGGTTCTCCCGCATTTTCCTTAGGTTTAGAGCGTTGGAGCTTCTTAAGCGAAGCTCCCGATCATTGTATCAAACGCGTCTTTTTTTCAATTTCGAATTCCGCCACTGGGGCAGTGCCGCGATTATCGACCCCCCCCGACATGAGCTCGACGGCGAGCTCGGCGGCAAACCCGAGCGCATCGCAGAAGCGGGCAAGGGAGAACCCGGCGTCCGACGCCTGTGCTAGGCCCCGACGAATTGCTCGAGGCTGTTGAGCTTATGCGCATCGAGGTAGGAAAGCGGCATGCCGTCGTCGCTTTCCACCCAGAGCTTCTCCTGGTGGCTGTAATCGCTGAGCTCCTTCGCCGTGCCAAAGCCGTTCACGAACTCGGCGACCCTCTCAAGGATGCGAAGCTCCTGGCTCGTGAACAGGCTGGGATCGAACTCCTCCCCCGTCTTGAACACCGTCGCTTCATACGGGCCGCATGAAGCCGACCCTTCGAGAAGGTGCCCTTGCCTGACCAGCTGCCCGAAAACCACGTCATACTGATCCATGATCGGCCCATGCGTGGCATGCGCGTATACGAGTCCCGACATAGAGCAGGCCGTATCCGCAAAGCACGAGAAGTCCGCGTAGAACATGGCCTTGTTCAGCTTCGTGCGGCCGAGGTTTGCGCAATGCTGCGCCATGTAGACGGCCATCTGCACGACACGGCCCCAGTCGAGCTTCCTGAACCCGTTGCGCTCGGAAGGGGGCTCCTCCGACAGCAGCAAACGGAAATTGCCAACTGGATTTCCCGCAAAAGCATGGTCGCCAGCCTCATTGGCCAAGAGGGCGAGGGCCTTTTGACGGGCGGATTCGGCTTGGCTCGCCGGGATCTCGCCGTCATGCTCATCGAGCAGCGCGAGCATGCTCTCGGGTTGGCTCGCCCGCCTTATCGCCACGTCAATCTGCTTCGTCTGCAACGCGCCATGTTCGTATCGGCTCAAAGTCGCGCCGCCGAGGTTCAAGAGCGCGGCGAACGACTTCTGGGTCAAGCCGTATCGCGCGTAGGATTCCCTTATCTCGCAAGGAGACAGCAGCTTCTCCTCTGCGCGGTAGGCGGCAAAAGCAGACTCCAGATTCGAGCGGGAGATCTCCTCATCGGCGATCGCCTCACCGCAATGCGGGCAAACCGCCCGAAGCTGGCGAGCGCGCACGTCAACTTTTCTCACGGTAAGGGGGACCACCGCTTCGGTCACTTCAGCCTCGACCCTGCTGTCGCATTTAGGGCAATACATAGACCTCACGCTGCTCACCTCCGAATTCATAGACCAACGGTCGCTCGCTTTCATGGAACGAAATGCACAGGCACCCGAACCCGCCTGCAGTTTTCGAATGGGTGACCTTGATGTAGGCTTCGACGTCCTGGCCATCGCATCGGAGCGTCTTCCCGAATACCCACACGTCGTTCCTGTCGGGCAGGTGTTTGTCATCGGCGCAAGGCCCGTCTACGTAGTCGCAAGTCTTCAACCCCAGCACAGTGTCCTTGGCCGTATCGAAGTCGATGCCCCAATCAAGCATAAACTGCATGTTCTTGCTACGTGGCGCAATGACGAATTCGTTCTGCGCGAAGGACTTGGTGAGAGCCAAATACTGGCTGACCTTTTTCCTGTCCGCCGCCATAGCTTCCTCTCGTTTTTATCAAATGATAAAACCTAGCCGCAAGAAGCGCAAGGATCCACTTACCAGCATCGCACCCTTCACCTTTAGCACAACGACAAACAAGCCGGTATCCAAGGAACCGAAAATGCTAGGCCGTCAATGCGCTATTGCATATTTGGTTTTGAACATCGATGAGGCAATTTCAAGATCATCGGAGCGCGGTAGATCGAATTACCAATGAAGTTCATCGATCCAGCGTTTAACGATGTTTGCATTGAGCTCATTTTGCATTCTCTCATGATCAGATCGAGCCCGCTCATTGTTCATGTCCTTCAGGACGTCAGCCAAAGCTCTCAAAGCCTCTTTCGAGGGGTTTTCATATTGTTCGTTGTTTAGAAGATGTCTAGCAGCAAACAGAACCTTTCTCGCCATTACATACTTCCTGGCCATAGGACTTTGTCGGATAATATAGTTCAGAACATAGTTGATAGCCTCTAACATTCTCATAACCGTTATGGGATTGCCGTTATCCCAATAAAACAATACCTCTTGAGGCGTAAACCTCTTAACCTGAGGAGCCTCCCATCTTTTCGCATTCAATAGCACAGCCCTTTCTACGCTATACCCTTGTCGCGTCATGCTTGCCCGTCTGAAACCCAATCAATCGGATCATCCAACCTGACGATAGCGGAAAAGCGCACTAAGCTCAATCAAGATCCCCAAGGCCGGCTTGACCCAAGAGGGCCTCGGAGCATAGCCGATATAGTATTATTACTAAAAAATAATACTATAGGAGGAGAGATGGACAAGGCTGAGCTTATCTCCAAACTGAATCGCGTCGATGAAGGCGTCTTCTTCTCTGAAACCCTTCAGGAAGGATGGCGACGGTAATGCTCACATTTCGCGGATTCCTTCTGAAGTACTGCCAAGAGCTCGCAGGCGCGCAGACGTCAAGCCTGAAGAAGCTGTTCGCCATCGCAAAGCAGGGGCGGCCACGCGTTTTCGAGCCGCTTCTTCTTTTGTCGCTCTGCGATCACAGGGAGGGCTATCTGATAAAGCAGGCGGTCGGCTCCAGCATGTTCGATTCGTACCGGCGCATAACGACCCGCTTTCATCATTCGGGCCTTGCGCTGAAGCGCTTCCTCGACACGCTGCCCGAAAGAAGCAGATACAAGCGCCCCCTCATCGCGTGGCGCGCCGAAAAGGCACGGAAGCAAACCGATCGGCAGACGCTGCAGAGGGTCGCGACCTCCCTTGTGACGCTGCTCGAGCAGAAAGGCATAAGCCGCGCCGAGGCGTGCAGGATAACAGGGCTGAACAAGGGGAACTTCTACGCATTCCTGAAAGGGGACGCATCGAAGCTCAGCCGGGGCACTGCGATGAGGGCATACCGAACGCTGCGCTCCCTCCCCTCTTCCCCGTCCTCTCAACAGGCGGATAGAGCAACGATGCCGTAAACCATTGCCAGCCCTTTGAGCATGAAGAGCACCTGCCAAGAAAACGATTCTTGCTGCCTATGGCTCATCGCCCCTAGAAGGAGAAACCCTCATTTCGCATGAATGCAAAATTGCTTATGCAGCTAACGCCAAACGCAGCGCATACGTCTGGAATCTTGATCTTCTTGGCTGAGTTCGAAGGCTTCTCGTCTGTTACGATGGTCAAACCCGAGGCGCATGCCTCTGCGCAAATCCAAGCATCGGCTCTGCCGCTCTCTTCGAACTCGTCTATTGCGCCTCGCTCATACCCACGAGACGGATCCTCTGCCCACCGGCAGCATTCAAGGTACTTCTTGAAAGTCTCTTCGGATATGGGCATTACCTGATAGCCGCCAATCGAGCGCATCCATGCCGAAGCTTCGTCGTCTTTGCGATTCAGCTCATCCAGAACCGTTTGGTGAACAACAACGCCACCGCTCTTCACAAGAGATTCCATTTCCTCCCAAAATGACGGAAAAATGTCTCTTGGATAGTGGTGCCCTGCGTTGATCCAGTAATTCGAATCAAGAAGGTAGCGGTTCAAGTCTGCACCTCCGTAAAGTACTTACGGAAGCTATCGGACCCCAGCCCTGTGAGGTCGTATGCGTCTCGATAGCTAATGAACCCGGTGTTGACAGCAGCCCAAACGGCATCGGAAAACACGGAGCCTAGCTTGTATTGCTTTGCCAGGTAATAGTCTCCCCCGCCTTTGCCTTTAGGCTGCAAAGGGACGTTGCTTTGATACCTGTTGTAGATTTGGAAGAGGGTTTGCCTCGTGATTAAATCAACGTCCCTCGCTGGCTAGTAAACCTGATTGGTACCAGCAATCAACAAACCTTGGTACCGCCGATCAACTGAACTGGTACCGCGCATAAACACACCTGGTACCGCATTTGTCGAGCATAGAATTCCGTGACGAGCATCCAATTCGGGATGCCCTGACGGAAAGGGGCTCGATGCCTATGTCAAAGAACAAGAAGATCCTCATGATGCTCGCCAAGGGAGGGGCGAGCCAGTCCGACATCGCCGCCGCGCTGCACGTCAGCAAGCGCGACGTGTCGGCCGGGGCCAGGGCGATCAGGGAGCACCGCCTGACCTTCGACGCCATCAGCTCCATGGACGCCGACGCCATCGACGAGCTGTTCTTCCCGAAGGAGGTGCGGGAGCCCAACGGGGCGTACCTGCAGCAGGACATGGCGCCGCTCGTCGAGCGCAAGAAGAAGAACCGGAAGCTCCCGGTCAAGCTCTTCTGGATAGAGTACTGCGATCGCGCAGAG